>CAZXHW010001244.1:0-1868 GCA_964639915.1 uncultured Heliomicrobium sp. | reverse complement strand
CAGCGGATATTGCGCGTCGTGGTCTTCGACTTCGATCACGACCTGTTCATTTGCCACGGTCAGTTTGGCCAAAACATTCAGCCCGCGCGCATCGCGCACGACCAGTTGGCTGTATTCAACCGCCTGTCCGCCGTCATTGCGCAACGTAACGCGTTGGCTGTCTTCACTCGCGACAGCTTGCCAGCCCTCATTCACCTGCAACGCCAGCCGTAGCGGCATGTCTTGTTGCCGTGTGCCGGGAGGTTCGCTGAGCGTAAATCCATGCTCTAAGCCTTCGGTGCCATTTACAAACCATTCCTGCACGCCACCCGCGCGCTCAATGTTGATCGTCCGTTCGTCACCCCTGACGGTGCCCGGCCTGACCGCTTGCAAGGCCTGACCGTAACCGAGGCGCTGCAAATGCAAGCTGACGTAGGTTTTGTCGTTGATCGCGATGCTTACGCCTGCTTCGGTGACATAAGCGTCATAGCCCGCCCCCCGGTTGGGCGCGTGCCAGGCTGCGCGTCCCAACGGCGTCTGCGCCGCTTGGCTGACAGTAAGATGTGCTAGCTCCATTGCGGCCTGCAATGAATCGTATTGCCCGTCCTGTTTCAATCGCTCAAGCGCCGCCGCGCCATGCAAAGTGTCAACTTCTTTGGGCTGTGATTGAGCTTGCGTCCGGCGTAAGGGCGTTACCGCCAGACCCGCCGCCACCGCTACAAAAAGCGTGCTGACGGCGAGCCAGCGCCGCCACCGCGCTCCCCCAAACGCAGTGGAAATCAATACCGATGAAAGCTGTTTGCTGAAATTCATTCTTCCTCCTTCTCGAAGCCTGAACGGCGCTTCTTTTTCGTCACTGCTGGCCACACGAATTGCGGACATAGCCTCTCTCAGCTACTCAGGCGAAAACCTGGGTTGAAATTGCCGGTGGAAGGAAGATTTTTTTTGAGGGATTGTCGCGCGCTGAGAAGGAAGGCTCGAATTGCTGCTATACGGCAGGAGGTTTAAGGAGAAAAACAAAGGCGCGAAGTGCCTGAAAATTGGCACTTTGCGCCTTTGTTTTAAGAAACCAGGGTTGCTTAGCCTTTCATCGAAACAGCACCGCTGCCGCCCAGCGAATCCAGATTCAGTTTCAGGTTCCAACTTTCGCCAGACTTCATCATCTTGTCCCAACTGACTTCAGCGCCTTTGTAAGCCGCCATCCGGCCCAGAATCATCGTCAATGTGGTTTCAGCGCCCATGTCGCATTGATTGTCGAACTTGCCGGCCTGGATGCCATCCACCAACGCTTTCATCTTTGTGCCAACGGCGGCGTGCAAATCCACCTTGCCGCAATCCACCTTGTCGGCCACTTTCTGGCCTTCTTCCAACTGGTTGTAGTTGATGGTAGCCGGTCCGCCCTGAAATGACTCCGACGCGCCTTTTGTGCCGAAGAAGCGTTCGCCTGATTGGCGATAGCCTCGGTTTTTGAATTGGTTGGAGTTAAAGCTGATGTGAACGTCGCCTGGATAGGTGTATGTCAGGATGAAATGGTCGCTGCACAAATAATCCGCTGGAACGCCGGTGACTTCTTTTCGCAAGGCTCGGCCGGATGTGCCCATGGCTTTAATTGGATGCGATTTCATCGCCCAGTTGACGATGTCCAGAATGTGAATGTTTTGTTCCACCAGAATGTCGCCGGATAACGCGCGGTCGAACACCCAGTTGCGGATGCGCGCTTCCAGATCAGACATGCCAGGTTTGTTCTGACGCCCTAGATCGTTTGTGTAATAAAACGTTTGCCCCAGCACAACGTCGCCAATTTCGCCCGCATGAATGCGTTCCACCATTCCGCGATAACCCACGTCGTACCGTTTCTGTAACCCGACGTGCATGCTGACTTTGTTGTT
>CAZXHW010001243.1:0-1878 GCA_964639915.1 uncultured Heliomicrobium sp. | reverse complement strand
GTCCCCATCCAGTCCAAGGAGGCCGCGCCTAGCGTGCCTCCCATTACGAAATTCACCGCGTGGATGATCGACGCCTCAGACGCCATCGTGTTCGGTCGGGTGGGTTCGATGACCGCTGGCACCCTCGATGGAAGCCCCGCTCGATTCGCGACCTTCGAGGTTGCCGAGGCGATCAAAGGGGGACTCTCGGGGACGATCGAGCTGGTCTTGCCTGGCGGCAACGAAAGCAATGCGAGCTTTGTCGCTGAGAGTGTTGACAACACGGTTCCTTCGTTTGTCCCCGAGGAAGAAGTCGTGGTCTTTCTTACCCGAGTTCCGCAACGGGAGCGCGGCTACGCGATTTCGGGCGGCATGGGGCAGATTTACCTGACCACCTACGACGGCACGATTTACGCTTTTGGCTTTCCGATGGAGCATTGATTGAATGAAGACAGTAGTACCGAATTTTCGTAATTTCTGGCGCGTGGGCTTGTTCCTGCTGGCCTGCGTGTTCTTTTTGAGTGTGCTGGGGCGCGGGACTTCCGCGCGACAAGGCGCGCCGCCGGAGGGCGCGGGCAAAGCCGAATTGCAAAAGCTGTGTGTCGGCTGTCACGAGTTGGAGAAAGCGTTTTCTATCAAACAGGATCGCGTGGGTTGGGAACGCACGATGGAAAAAATGGTGGCGACCGGCATGAAGTGCACCGACGAAGAATACAAGTTGGTGCTGGAATATCTGATCAAGAATTACGCCGCTGACGAAGTCCCAAAAATCAAAGTGAACAAAGCCAGTGCGATTGAGTTGGAAAGCGGTTTGTCATTGAAACGCTCGCAGGCGAAAGCTGTGATTGATTACCGCGAAAAGAACGGCCCGTTCAAATCCATTGAGGACTTGAAAAAAGTTCCTGGCATCGAAGCCGAAAAAATCGAAGCCAAAAAAGATCGCCTCTCGTTTGACCAATGAAATTGCTTGCAACGGTATGTTTATTGACTGTGCTTGTGCTGGCTGTCGGCTGGTCGCAACCACGCGCGAATTGTGCGGCAGCCATTTCTTCGCTGGAAGAACAGGTCAAAGCCCAGGGCAAGATGCTGTCGGATTGGGCCGGCTTGATTCGATATGGCAGCGAAAACACGGAGCTTCCGAAGCTCAAGCCCGACGACAATCGCGTCGTTTTTCTCGGCGACGAAATCACAGAAAACTGGACGAATTTCTTTCCTGGCAAGCCTTATTTCAATCGCGGCATTGCCGGGCAAACGTCGCCGCAATTGCTGGTGCGCTTTCGCCAGGATGTCATCAAACTCCGCCCCAAAGTCGTCGTCATCAATGTAGGCCTGAACGACATCGCCAGTTTGTACAGCCCGATCACGCAGGGCGTGTTTGCCGAAAACATTATGTCGCTCGTGGAGTTAGCAAAGGCGAACAACATCAAAGTGGTGCTGGCTTCGCTCACGCCGATTTGCGATTGCTACAAGAAGCAATCCAGCCTGCGCCCGGTTGGCAAAATCATCGGCATGAACAACTGGCTGGAAGAATACGCAAAAGAGAGTGGTTCGGTGTATCTGAACTACTTCGCCGCGTTGGGCGGGCGCAATTTGAAACAGGAATTCACGAGTGATGGCGTGCGGTTGAATGAGGCCGCTTATGCGGTAATGGCCCCGCTGGCTGAACGCGCCATCGCAGAAGCCTTAGGCAAGAAGTAATCCAAAAATTCTGCCTTCTCTATTTTGCCTTCTTCATTTGTTGCCAGTGTTGCCAGCGGAAAGAATCACTGGGCTTTACTCCTGGAAAGTCTTGAAGAAGGCAGAATGGAGAGGGCAGAATTTGATTTCGCAATTTTTAGGGAGACTGAAATTCTTATGTTGAATCAATCGCAAGTAAACGACACGCTAAACGCAAGCGAA
>CAZXHW010001242.1:0-1880 GCA_964639915.1 uncultured Heliomicrobium sp. | reverse complement strand
GGAAGAGATAGTTGTAGCTCTGCTTGGTCGCACCGGCTTCAGCATTCGCATTGAGCGAGGGCAGCAGGCGGCTGCGGGTCTCCCCGACCAGCGCCTGGGCGCGGGCGAACCGGGCCTCGGCGACGCGCAAATCGGTGGCGCCCACCAGTCCTTCCGCAATCAGCCCCGAAAGCTGAGCGTCGCCAAAATCCTCCCACCAGTGATCTGACGGCCAGGCAGCGTCCGGCGCGGCAAAGCTGTTCACGCTAGCTATGCTCTCAACGGCTGCTCGCGCAGGCAATGCGCTTTTCTGTGGCAGGGTTGCGCAACCGCCCAGCAGGAGCGCGGCGGTGAGTACCGCCATTCCCCCGCGCTTTTTCACAAGCGACTCCATACCGAACTACAAAACCATACAGTTCGGTCATTTATGAGCAGGCCCTTGTGCCTGTCAATCTAAAACCGTACATGGTGGTTCAAGAAAGGAGTGATGCGAATGCGAGTGAAAACTGACGCACGGCGTAACGCGATTTTGGCAGCGGCGACGGACATATTCCGCGAGGTTGGTTACGCGCGCGCAAGCATGGCGATGATCTCGGCGCGGCTCGGTGGATCGAAGGGCACGCTATATGGATATTTCAAATCCAAGGAGGAGTTGTTCGGCGCGGCGATGATGGAGGTTATGGAGGGGCAGGCGGCAGACGCGGTGCGCCTCCTTGATGCATCTGAACCCGATATCGCCCTCGTCCTGCGCCGGTTCGGGATGGCTTATCTGGCCTTGCTGACATCTGCTGATGCGGTAGCGATCATGAGGACGGCGATTGCCGAGGGCGCAAACTCGAAGCTGGGAAAGAGCCTCTACGACGCGGGTTGCGGAGGCACATGGGCTGAAGTGAAGACCTATCTCACTCAGTTGCAGACAAGCGGGGCAATCCGTGGTGCTGATAATCGGTTCGTGGCAGCTCACCTCAAGGGTTTGCTCGAAGCGGGGATCATCGAACCGCCGTTGTACGGAGCGGAGCCATGGTTCGACACCGAGCAATCGGTTGCCTTTGCAGTAGATGCGTTTCTCCGTGCCTATGCGATCTAGCTTGATCGAAAAGGAGCGCCCCCACTGCTTAGCTATGACGGCAAACACATGTTTTCGGACACCCTTGGGTGATCCCTCGGCTTTGGTCGGCAATCCTGCGCCTGAATAGTCGACAAACCCTGTCGCTTTGACGTAGTGTACGACAAAGTGGTTTTGAGGGTTTTTCGTACATGCTGGTCGGATATATGCGAGTGTCATCGGCCGATGATCGCCAAACTGTCGATCTTCAGCGCGACGCTCTGGTCGCGGCGGGTGTCGATCCGCGTAATTTGCATACTGATAAGGCATCGGGAGCACGCGACGATCGACCGGGCCTGAAGGACTGCCTCGATTATTTGAGTGCGGGTGATACGCTGATCGTGTGGAAACTCGATCGGCTTGGGCGATCGTTGCCGCATTTGCTGGCGATCGTCACTGACCTGAAGGCGCGTGGCATCGCGTTCCGTTCGCTGACTGAGCAGATGGATACGAACACGCCGCACGGCGAACTGCTATTTTCGCTGTTCGGCGCGCTGGCGCAATATGAGCGCGCGCTGACGCGCGAGCGGGTGATGGCGGGACTGGCGGCTGCAAAGCGTCGAGGGCGCCAGGGTGGACGGCCTCCCATGATCGACACTGAGACCCTTGAACGGATTACTGCCGCGCTTGATGGCGGAGCAAGCAAGGCATCCGTTTGTCGCACCTTCAAGGTGCCGCGTTCGACCTTGATTGGCACTCTTGCCCGGATCGGTTGGGCGCCGCCCGCTAGAGCCTAACCCGATGCCTCGTCGCGCCGTGCTGTCGGACGAGCAACGCATGGCGTTGCTCGCACTTC
>CAZXHW010001241.1:0-1889 GCA_964639915.1 uncultured Heliomicrobium sp. | reverse complement strand
CCAAGCAGGCCGCCTATATCCAGGTGCCGGTCGAGGGGCCGTTCAAGCGCCCCGATTACCGCTACTGAGCCGGAGTCCGCCGATCCCATGAGCGCCCGGGTGCCCGTCAGTTTCGAGTTCTTTCCACCGAAAACGCCCGAGGGCGCGGCCAAGCTCCAGCACACCCGGGCAGCGCTGACCGCCTTCGGGCCGGAGTTCTTTTCGGTGACCTACGGCGCGGGCGGCTCCACCCGCGCCAATACCCTGGCGACGGTACTGGCCATCCACGCCGCCGGCTGCGCGGTGGCGCCGCACCTGTCTTTTGGCGGCGATGATGCCGCGGGCGTGCTCAGGCTGGTGGATCGCTACCGTGTCGAAGGCATCCGCCATCTCGTCGCGCTGCGCGGCGATTTGCCCTCGGGCATGGGCGGCACCGCGCAACTGGTGCACGCCAACGAGCTGGTGGCGCTGATTCGCCGTCACAGCGGCGATCACTTTCGCATCCACGTCGCGGCCTACCCGGAAATCCACCCCGAGGCCCGCAGTTACGGCGATGACATCCATTGGCTCGGCCAGAAATTCGCCGCCGGCGCCGACGCCGCGATCACCCAGTATTTCTACAACGCCGATGCCTATTTCCAGTTTGTGGACGCCTGTGCCGCCGCCGGCATCGACCGCCCCATCGTGCCCGGCATCATGCCCATCACTAACTACCAGAATCTGCTGCGCTTCTCCGCCAGTTGCGGCGCCGAAATCCCGCGCTGGCTCCAGCACCGTCTGGCCGGCTGGGGCGAGGACGGCGCGGGGCTGCGGGAGTTTGGCGTCGAGGTGGTGGCGCGGCTGTGCGAGCGCCTGATCGCCGGCGGCGCACCGGGACTGCATTTTTATACGCTGAACCAGGCCGAAGCGACCGCCGACATCCTGCGGGCGGTCGGACTTGCGGCGCCGCGCTGACGGCGGCGATGGCGACGCCCCGGGTTTTCACCGACCAGGCGCTGGCCGAAGGCGCCGAGACCGCGCTCGAACCCGGTCCCAGCCACCATCTGCTCAAGGTACTGCGACTGAAGCCTGGCGCCGGGCTGCGCCTGTTCAACGGCCGCGGCGGCAGCTTTGCCGCCGTGCTCGCCGGGAGTCGCGGTCAGGAGGCGCGCGTTGCGGTGGGCGACTTCGCTCCGGCCGATCACGAATCGCCGCTCGCCATCGAGCTCGCCATCGGCGTCTCCCGGGGCGAGCGCATGGACTGGGTGGTGCAAAAAGCCGTGGAGCTGGGGGTCGCCGCCATCCGCCCGCTGGTCACCGAGCGCACCGAAGTGCGGCTGTCCGGCGAGCGGCGCGTCAAGAAACTCGACCACTGGCGCCAGATCGCCATTGCCGCCTGCGAACAGTGCGGGCGCAACCGCCTGCCCGCCATCGATGCGCCGCAACTGCTCGCGGACTGGTTGCCGGGCGCCGCCGGCTTGCGCCTGGTGCTGGCGCCGGAGGCGACCGCGGCGCTCGCCCGCGTCGAGGTCGAAGCCCCGGACGCGATCACCCTGCTGATCGGCCCCGAGGGCGGGCTGGCGGCGGCCGAGATCGATGCGGCCATCGCGGCCGGATTTCGCGCCGTGGGTCTCGGCCCGCGCGTGCTGCGCACCGAGACCGCGCCGCTGGCGGCGCTCGCCATCTGTCAGGCCCGCTGGGGAGATTTGGGATAGCGTCACGCTGCCCCGGACCCGGGCAGCGTGACGAGCTACCTCAGCGCGGAGCGGCAGGATTCACCAGACCGCGCACCAGGGTTTTGGGCAGCAGCTTTTGCAGTTCTTCCTGCGTCCAGCGGCCGGCGGTGAACACGCTGCGCTGTTTCTCGGGCAGCGATACCAGGCTGATCTCGCCGCCGCCGACGATGAAGTCGCGGCCGTTGACGTGGGCGG
>CAZXHW010001240.1:0-1892 GCA_964639915.1 uncultured Heliomicrobium sp. | reverse complement strand
GGCGTCAGGAAGAAGCTTTTGACCAACTGTTGCGTGATAGTGCTGCCACCTTCGGTGATTTCACCGGCCTGATAATTTCGGCTAAAGGCGCGCAGAATGCCTCGCAAGCTAATCCCGGAATGGTCAAAGAAGGTGCGGTCTTCGGTGGCGACAATGGCATCAACAAGAGGTTTGGGAAGATCCTTGAATTCGATGTTTTTGCGCTTCTCTCGTTCCTGATTAATGGTGGAAGAGATTTTTTCCGGCTCCACCTGAGCCTCAGCCATATTCTGCCGTTTATCCAGATCGGTGATGGATCGAATTCCGCTTGGCCCAAAATCTACGCGTAGCGAAGGAAACATCTTGGCATTATTGATCGTCGCTTCTGAACTGGGCGTAATTTCAATTGCGCTCCCGGATACGATGTACCGACCGCGCAGCTCATTGGCCGTTGCAGCCTGTTGAATGTAACCGGCGTTCTGCAGGTATCGGATTAGATCAGCCTGGCGTAAGACACTATTGAGGTGCAAGGTCAGTGGCGCGGCATAAATACCGGACGATCGTTCGAAGATTTTCCCTTCAAGCCCCTTATCAATAATCGCTGAGTATTTCTGGTAATAGTAGGCAAGGATCGGCCCAACAATCAGCCCCACAACTAGCAGGAAAGCAAGGTACAACTTCCATCTACCGCGCCTGGAACGTCTGGGCGCATCTTGGATCATCACAGGACGGTGTTTGCTTACAACCTGAAAGTCCTCTTCTTCTTCGTAGTCAACTTTTCGCTTTTTAGCCATTTTGTAACAAATCTAGGCAGTGAAAAGGAGGCGCACTAACCAACGCAATTATGCCGATTCTGACAGGTGAGTCAATTCGCCTCCACCTGCCAAACCCTTTACGAAACGGAGTTTGGAAATCACCAAACATTTTTATTCACGCTTTCCTTTGGAACATTTTCGCGTTTCGTGGATGCGAATCAACAAGGAACGAAGATTGTGGGTAAAGCTTGTGGCTGGAAGGGGAGAAAACTGCTTCCCGCCCAGCACCTTGCTTGACTATCAATTTTCTGTGGTTACTATGGGTTATCCTTCTCAACCTGGATTTGAGATTAATGTTCGACACAAATTCAAAGGAGTAATCGGTGAAAAACGTACTCAAGAAATTTTCGCTCTCCGGTTTGTTGATGTTGGCAATATGCGCGGCCCTGATTGGGCCTAGCTTGGTAAAAGCCCAAGAAGGTTCAATGGCGCGCCGGATTTCCGATGATTATAAGAAAGCCGCTGAGATTATTGGCAAATACCATTTTGCCGATGCCGACGAAGAAACCCTGAGCAAGTACGCAATAAGCGGAATGCTGAAAACACTTGATCCGCATTCGGACTACCTCGATCCCAAATCCTTCAAAGAGTTCAACGAGAAACAACACAATCAATATTTTGGTATTGGCGCATTGATTGGAACCCGTCACAAGGTGACTTATATCCTGGAACCATTCAAAGGAAGCCCAGCGTCTAAAGCTGGCCTGCGTTATGGCGACCAGATCGTCGGAGTGGATGACAAAGACACCTCGACCTGGAGTTCCGACAAAGTACGGCAAATGCTGCTTGGCGAGCGTGGTACGCAAATCACTGTCGCGGTCAAACGATTAGGCGTAGCCGAGCCAATTAAAATGACTATCACGCGCGATGGCATTCCCCGCCCGTCAATTCCGGTTGTTTACATGATTCGTCCAGGTATTGGATACATTGGCATGACTGCCGGTTTCCAATCCACAACCAGTCGCGAACTGACCATCGCAATGGCCACATTGCGTGAACAGGGTGCCGAAAGCTTTATTCTGGATTTGCGCGGCAACGGAGGCCGTTACCTGGATCAGGGCGTTCGTCTATGCGAACAATTGTTGCAACGCGGTCAAA
>CAZXHW010001239.1:0-1899 GCA_964639915.1 uncultured Heliomicrobium sp. | reverse complement strand
CCCCGCGGCGCAACCGAGCGTTTGACCCGCACCCCGTCCATAACTGCTCTTATAGCAATAGGGAGCCATCTGCGAAGCGGTCTTATCAGCAATCCATTTCATCACCAACTCCATATCCTTTGGCGAGAGCGGGTTGTTGACGACCTCAACTTCAAGCGGGTCGCCTTCATCCGGCGTAGCCACCTCATCGGCTGGGTCGGTATCGTAAATGGTGAAATCAATCTTGCGTACTCCGGCTGGTACGGCGAAACCATTGGATAACGTATACGCGGGTTGCATGGGCAGCGGGACTGTGGCGCATTGCTGGAGCGCGGCTTGCTGGTCTTTGGTTTTGAATGCCTCCGTCCAACAGCTAATCGTTTTAGTCGGGTTGGTTGTGCCTTTGCATAACGCGCGCAACGCCTGTTCCGACCACGCCATATGGTGTGGCATCACTGATTCATTGGGATATGGGCGCTGCACGAGGACTTTCCTCTGCAAACCATTCCGGCAATCTAACTCGCTTTGCGTGAAGCCCCAAGGGTTGAAATCGGCTCGTGACACATAGCATTGTTTCGGAGCATTGGGTGTGGGGTCGCTGCCAAAGGCGACTGCCGAGCAGTCAAACCAATCTGTCGCCACCACATCTACAAATTTGCCGTTCGCCCCATACTTCACCATTTTGGTTCCGGTAAATTTACAGCGTCCGCCTTCGCTGGCGCACTGCGTATAATCCGGCGGCGCTTGTGCTCGCGCCTGCACAAAGAATGCCAGCATCAGCACCATCATTGTTATTAGGGAATTCTTGACCGCTTGATTTTCGGTCAGGACATGGTGGTTTCCTCTTTCGATTGGTTTGCGCTTCATCCGTTTAGCTCCTTCAAGATTAGTTATGGCAGGTCGCCGGGCACGGCAAGTTGAATGCCGCCACGCTGTTTGATGACTTCATTGAGAACGGCGGGTTTATTGGTGATGATCGCCCGCACACCCAGATCAAGATAATTGGAAAGAGAGCCGGGTTTATCAATCGTCCACGTCGCGGTGAGTCTTGTCACACCAGCAGCCTGTTGTTTTACCCCTTCAGAGATTTCAGAAAAGAAGGTGTCGGCAAGACACGACGTGATGCCCGTGCCATACGTGATTTTTGTACCCGGCGTTGCGGCTTGCAGTTTTTGCAGATTGGCAATGGTCGTCGTCACTTTGTTGGTAATGACTCGATCCATATCTATGCCGAAATAGAAGCGGGCTTTATAAGGAGAAGTCGCCGCCCTTTTCGTTGCGGCTTCCAAATACTTGATGGCCGCCGATTCTGGTATGCCAACCAGCACGATGCCGCGATACCCTTTTTTGAAAAGCTCATTGTTCAGTAAATCAATAATCTGGTTTCCGGCTTCGGGATTGATATTTTTGTCTACCTTGCTATCAATGTAGAGCAAGGCCAGATTCGTCGTGGCAATTTTGTTCAGGAGCGTCGCGGGGATTTCTTTGGCCTCACAACTTTTCAGGGAGGAACAGACATTCTTGTTATCGTTGCTGCCACCGCAGGAACAGTCGCACGATCCACCGTGTTTGAACTCTGTCGGTCGCCCCGTTGCATCGTATGAAATATCTACCTCAACCCCATTGGCTCCCTGTTTGATCGCCCAATCCACGGCGGCGACGGTATTGGTCATGTGAGCGATATTGTAAAATTTCTTGGCCGTTACGGAGGTCGGTGGCTGCCAGTTGATATTGGCATTGCGCGGCACGGTATCAGGGCCGCGATAACAAGTGACGCCATTGTTAGTGTAACCGTAGGGACATTCTTTATAGCAACGTGCGCCACTTTTGAACTCGTCGGCGCGACAGGTCATGCTGTCCATTCCCAGCGTGCTGGCTCTCATGCCGCAGAACTCTCCGTTGTTGGTATAGCCTGCGCGG
>CAZXHW010001238.1:0-1902 GCA_964639915.1 uncultured Heliomicrobium sp. | reverse complement strand
TTGCGGCGTCAAACCTGGGCAAACTTTTCAAGCTGAATGCTGAAAGCGCCACCACTGGAACTTACACCTCATCCGTCCGCGAAGCTTCGACGACTGCAGCCTGGGGCAGAATTTCCTGGATGGGTGAAGGCTCAATTGAACTGCAAACTCGCACAGGTAACACGGCTACACCCGACTCCACCTGGAGCGACTGGTCTGCGGCAATCACAAATTCCGAAGGCGATGCAATCAAAAGTCCTGCAGCCAGATTTATTCAATGGCGCGCAAAGCTGAAACGCACAGGATCGCTTGAACCCAAATTGCGCGAAGTGACAGTTTCTTACCTGCCGCGCAACGTCGCACCGAAAATCACGTCGCTGAATTTTCTCCCATCAGGATTTGCGTTGATGGCTTTGCCGCAACCGATTGTTGATGGCGGGGGCGATACGACTGGCGGTGAAGGCGGAGCGGCCGCAATTGTTATCCCCCCGCGCAGAGTTCCGCAGCGTGGCGCGATTTCCATGCAATGGCAAACCGAAGATCGCAACGGCGATTCGGTCGAGTATTCCATTTATTACCGCACGGCCAATTCGACGGAGTATTACCCGCTGAGGCTGAACTTCCGCGATAACTACTTCACTGTTGATGCGAACGCTTTACCGGATGGCCGCTATGTTTTCAAAGTTGTGGCGACTGATGCGCCGTCAAATCCTGCCAACATGGCTTTGAGCGATGAATTGGAAACCGAGTCAGTGGATGTGGATAACACGTCGCCAGCAGTAACTGTCGATGCTCCACGCGTTTCCGGAACGAATGTGGAAGTGACATTCCGCGCCAGCGATACCACTTCCATCATCAAGCGAGCCGAGTATCAGCTTGATGGCGGCGCTTGGAAAACGGTCTTTCCGACAGACGGAATTGCTGATTCCAAACGTGAAGACTTTTTGGTGAAAATCACATTGCCGGATTCCCGATCACACGTCGTCGCGTTCAGAGCGTTCGACGCCAACTCGAATGTTGGAAGTGCGCAGGTCAATGTGAAATGAACTCAATGCTCCACAAGTGTAGCGAGCGAATTTATCCTCGTTACACTTGTATGACGCTAATTCAAACCATTCGAGCTTTTTTCTGGACGATGATTCGCCAAAAGCCAGGGCCATAATTCGCCAGAAAGTCTCGACGCTGTTGTTCGGTTTCAAGGGGCGCAGATTCCAGAGTTTCCAGATAGTTTGTCAGCGCGTTGCCTATTCGTTTGCGCCAGCTTTCAATGACCTCAGGTGGGGTTGAGGAAGGGAAGTTGCATAACCCGTTTGTTGCCGCCGCACGCAACTTGGCCGCTTCTTTTTGGATCATTTCTACCGACAGCTCAGCAATGCTTTCCTCAAGCAGGCTAAGGCTCAACCCAAATTCGGCGAAAAGGTCTGCATACTCTTGCAGCTTCAGGTAATGGCGGACTCCATAGGGCCTGCCCGGATACAAAGCGGAAAAGTACTTACTCGCTTCTGCATAATCCAATAGCGTGATTCCGAACAACTGATAATGCCCGTCGCTCAAAACGTATTGCGGATGCATTGCGTTGGGGATTTCGAAGTACGCCAAGCCTCCTTTGGTCAGCATATCGGCGATATTGCGCACCAGCGCGCGCGGGTCATCCACATGTTCGATCACATCGTTGCAGGTAATGATGTCGAAACTCTCATGCAACGGGCTCAATCGTTCTGAGTTGGTTGCATCCACTAATTGCAGCGGAGCGTCCAGGCTGTGGTCGCGCAGGTTGTGCTGCGCCAAACCGAGCAACATAGAATCCAGATCAAAGCCAGTAACGTCCGCGCCTTGTTCAGCAAAGGCGACCAGGAATCCTCCGTAAGCGCAGCCAACATCCAGGCACCGTTTGCCACGCAATTTCGTTCTCTGGCTTAGCAG
>CAZXHW010001237.1:0-1918 GCA_964639915.1 uncultured Heliomicrobium sp. | reverse complement strand
GTGCCTGTAAAAGAAACCGTCACTTTGAATCCAAGTCCGAAACCCAAAAAGGCCCGACGGTCTTCTCGC
This sequence comes from uncultured Heliomicrobium sp., assembly GCA_964639915.1. Taxonomy (GTDB): domain Bacteria; phylum Acidobacteriota; class Blastocatellia; order RBC074; family RBC074; genus RBC074. The sequence goes on along the minus strand of CAZXHW010001237.1, from coordinate 1,849 downwards.
GTGGCCACGTATGCGCTGTCAGCGTTATTGCTGATGACGATTACGACCACTGTCATGTTTTACAGGGAAGTAAAATCCAGGCCGGGATTGATGGCTGGCGCGGCGGAAATGATTCCGTTCACAAAAAGTAACAACGAAATCAATTTGGCCACCACGATGCGCCAGGAAGTGCTGAGTTATCACCTGGAAGTTGTTTCGACGGATGACGTCACTTCGCGCGCGACGGGAATGATGCCGCTGACTGTCGGCACCCGGTTTAAGTTTCATTTCAAACCACGCCAAAGCGGTTATTTGTACTTGATTGCTTTGGGAAAGAACGGCCGCCTGCAAACCTTCCTGACGGAACAGCCGATGCCTGCTTCGGGCGTGACGGCGAATTGGAGCGCGGGCGGCAGCGATTATCAGTTTCCCGATGGCGGGCAGTGGTTCATGCTGCCGCGCGAAGCCGAATCAGCACCTTTCACGATAATCTTTTCATCAGAGCCTCTGAAATCGCCCGGGTTTTTAGCTTCACAATCAGGGCATGAACTTAACGAAACTGAACTACAGCAACTGGCCGAACTGCGGAAGCTGAGTTCAGCAAAGTCTCCCACTCTTGTTGCCTTCACCGAAGAAAATCAGCCTGCCGTCGCCGTGCAGGTGCTGGCGGAGCGTTACAAAAACGAACCGCTGGTGTTCGATGTTTCGATCAGGAAAAAGTAAACACATTCAAGTCGCAAAACCCACATTAATTTGCGACAGGGAGTAACAAAGAATGCTGGGAATAAATCTACTCAAGTTCAGTATTGTCGGATTTCTTGCCGCTGGAATCCTATTAACCTTCATCGCGGAATGGTCAATGGCGCAAGTCGTCATTGTCCCAAGCCGCCAGCTTGCGCCCGCCACCATCGCAAGGGCAAAGGCCAGGCCGAAAAGGAGGCAGCGGATTGAACCCGAACAATTCAAAGAGCAAATCGCCGAAATTACACCGGCTCCCGAACCGCCTACGCCAGTGCCAAGTTTGAGTTTTGCGATCACAACGCCTGTCTTGAAAAAAGCGGAAACCGCCGTTGCCGCAAACCCAAAAGCCTGGCCGGAATTGCTAGGGTATGAATTTGAAGTGATCAATGTTGATGACAAAGGGAAGTTAGGCGAGCGCCGAAAAGAGCGCGCCCGGTTTTTTGTCGAAGCGCTAAGCGGCGGAACCAACCTTGAAATGGTGGAAATTCACGCAGGCACATTTGTCATGGGCAACAGCACGGTTGATCTGGAGCAAATCGAAAATAACTATTTGCGAAACGCGAATAAGGAAATACGCACTGAATTGCACGAACGGCTGGTTGCGGAAGCCCCTCAGCAAACGGTGAAAGTTGCCGGGTTTTACATGAGCAAATACGAAGTCACACAGGCGCAATGGCGTGCTGTTGCGGCCTTGCCAAAAGTGAACCGCGATTTGATGAGCGATCCTTCCGGCTTCAAGGGCGGCAATCGCCCCGTGGAGCAAATCAGTTGGGAAGACGCGGTTGAGTTTTGCGAGCGGCTTTCGCGCGCTACAGGGCGACACTATCGCCTGCCAACCGAAGCCGAATGGGAATACGCCTGCCGCGCAGGCACAACATGGCAATTCAGTTTTGGCGGAACGATTGAACCTGATTCGGTGAATTACAACGGCAAGCTCCCCTATGCTGCCGCTCCGAAAGACACGTTTCGGCAACAAACGGTTCCTGTTGGCACTTTGGGCGTCGCCAATGCGTTTGGCTTATACGACATGCACGGAAATGTGTGGGAATGGTGTTTGAATTCCCGTCGCGAAGCTCGCTCCGGAGAATCGCCAGAGGCAACCGCTCCAAAAGACAATGACGTGACTGGC
>CAZXHW010001236.1:0-1927 GCA_964639915.1 uncultured Heliomicrobium sp. | reverse complement strand
GATCAAGGTTGGGATTTTGTTGGAGCGAAGCGGTGACCATTTGGGAAACCCAACGGTCTTGTTCTTCGGTGTCCCAACGATAGAGGGTGTCTGCGAGGGTCAGGTCTTCGACGCCCTGGAGGACGAACATCGGCAAATCAAACGCAGCGGCCAAACATTCAGCAAGGGCAGTCTTGCCAACGCCCGCCGGGCCTTGCACATAAAACGGCTTGCACAAGCGGAGTGCATTGAGGAACGAAGGGATCAATTCGCGTTGCACGATGTAGCCAACGGATTCCAACCGCGCCAAGACTGCGGCTGCGCCTTCTGTTGCCAAAACCTGTCGGGGATCAATCGCCATACACAAAAAAATACGGTGGTCGCCATTGCTAACGACCACCGTATGGGCTGCTTCGATCAGAACGAAACAAAGTTGAGGGAGAGAGAAAATCTAACGATCAGGCGGGAGAAGATTACCGGTCTCGCGTAACACTTCCTCGGCTGCGCGCCGCATTTCAGGGGACATTCGCGGTAGATTGGCGCGCAGCCGATCAATCTCACCACTCGCTAATATCTCAGCAAACTCTGTACCACTGAGTTGTTTTTCTGTCATAGGCGCGACATTTCCCGACAATGAACTGCCCGCAATTTCCGAAATCATAATATAGCCATCCACACCGGCAGGAACTTCGACAAAATACTGTTGTCCACCATTTTGATACTGGCTCTGATTGTAGCCACCGTAATCATTCGGATTGATGTAGACGCCGCTGTTGTTACGTCCCAAACGCGCCGAGAGAATCTGTGTGCCGGATTGCAGCAAGCGATCTAATACTTTTCCCATTATCGGCGTGAGACGCTTCTTGTTACCCCGCAATCCCGCGCCACCATCATCACCTGTCACTTGTCCGCCGAGCTTCACCAGTTGATTCGTTTCGGGGTCGAGATAACCAATCACATTCACGAAGGCTCGATCTTGCAACGAGCCGCTTACCTTACCGACAAACAGCGTCCCTTTCTTGAACGACCAGCCATCGCCGCTCACATCCCGACTGAGATGCAAGCGCGCGAGATTGTCCGCTCCGTGTGTGTAGACTGCGCCCATCAATGTCACCGGCAGCATCGTACCCAGAATCGGCGTCTTCTTGGACAGCAGTTTCGGATCAATCGCAACACCCGTCGGAGCCGCACTCTTGATGGCTTTTTCATCGGCCTTCTTCACTTCCACTTCATCAAAGACGACGCTTTTGTTTTTGTTTGGAACCGACGTGCGCGGTGCAGGCGTGCCCGCTGCGTTTGTTCCACCCCAAAACTGCGAATTGCCCGCTTGCAGGTTAGGTGTCGGGGAAGCCTGCGTCTTCTGTCCGTTGGGAAGAGGTTGCCCGTTGGCGGCAAGTTGCGTAGGTGCGGGCGAAGGGGAAACCTGCGCGGGCGCTTTCCACGCCGGATCAACGGCCTCCTTAGTCCCAATCGCCCCTATCGTCATGCCAGCCACAGGCGATGGAGCAACTTGCGGTGCCGTCGGCGCAAGCAGTTTGCCATTGGCATCTGTTTTCGGCACCCCATAGAGATCAATCACTTTGTTGACCGCTTCGGTTTTGACGGCTTGGGCGTCTTCGATTTGTTGGGCTTTGGCTTGCTGCGCAGTACGATCTACCTGCACTTCACTCGGTGTAAGCAAGTACCAGCCGACCGCCGCTGCGCCAAGAATGGTTAGCGCAAGAACAACCAGGCCGACTGTTTTGCGTTTCTTCTTTGGTTTGTTCTCGGTTATACCTTGTGTGGTATCTGCCAAGACATCGTTGATTTCATCCGGCTCTAATCCCTCCTCCTCCTTCTCAATATCTTCTTCGACCGCATTTCGATTGAACATGTGATTTCCTTAATTGAATCAAAAATCCCGCACAAAACAAAGCTATCGCCGCGCATCAGCCATCAAATCAATTAC
>CAZXHW010001235.1:0-1928 GCA_964639915.1 uncultured Heliomicrobium sp. | reverse complement strand
TGCGTCCCAACAGAGCGAATCCAGACCGGTAACGAAATCTGATTCAATACCCACGCAGCCTGCTGCTGTGGCGGCGACAGCGTCTTCGCGACAGTATTTTTCAACCGCCTCCGTTTCTTCCCCAAGATTGGCTGACGTAGATTTGACAGAAACGCACCTGAATCAGAAATACACGTTTGACACGTTTGTTGTTGGGGGAAGCAACAAGTTCGCCCACGCAGCGGCGATGGCTGTGGCTGATGAACCGTCGAAGGCCTACAATCCGCTTTTCATCTATGGCGGCGTCGGGCTTGGCAAAACGCACCTGATGAATGCCATCGGGCATCGCCTCAAGGAAAAATATCGCCATTTGCGGTTGTGTTACGTCTCTTCGGAACAGTTCACACACGAATTGATCAGCGCCATTCGCTATAACAACATGATCGCCTTTCGCGACCGGTATCGGCGCTCGGTTGATATCTTGCTGGTGGACGACATTCAGTTCATCGCTGGCAAAAAAAGCACGCAGGAAGAGTTCTTTCACACCTTCAACACGCTCTACGAAAGTCAAAAACAGATCATCATTTCGGCGGATTGCCCACCGAAGGAAATTCCGGAATTGGAAGAGCGGCTGCATTCCCGGTTTGAATGGGGATTGATTGCGGACATTGAGCCGCCGGACATTGAAACCAAAGTCGCGATCCTGCGCAAAAAAGCGGAAATTGAAAAGATCAACCTGCCTGAAGATGTGGCGATGTACATCGCCAAAAAGATCAAATCGAACATACGCCAACTGGAAGGTTCGTTGCTCAGGCTGGCGGCGCTGTCATCTTTGAAGGGCGATCCGATCAATCAGGCGTTAGCTCAGGAAGCGATCAAGCACATCATCGAAGAAGACGAACCGCCGGTCACCATAGAAAAGATTCAAAAGATCGTTGCGGGGCATTTCAAGCTAAAAGTTTCAGAATTGAAATCAGAGTCGCAAAAAGAAGAAATCGTTTTTCCGCGTCAGGTCGCAATGTACCTTTGCCGAACGTTGACCAACTCTCCGTACAAGAAAATAGGGAAGGAATTCGGCGACAAGGACCATTCAACTGTGATGAGCAGCGTCAAAAAAATTCAGAAGCTGACCGATGAAAAGAAAGACAACATTCACACAGTCATCAACAGACTAATTGCTAGCTGTAAATAGACTTAATCGCTTTTTCATAATAGTTGTTTGTAATCGCCTGTGAATCGCTGTGAATGATTGTGGAGTTTCAACAGGAAATTTCCCTGACAGAGTTTTCCACAGAAATTCCCCGCAACTGCCGTATCGGGTCAACCAATGTTTTCCACAGGCGGAATTCAACCTAAGTGCAATCGGAGCAAGTCTGTTCGTTTAGTTTTCCACGTTTCCACAGTCTCTACTATCACTGCTGGAAAAATATAGTTTTAAGTATTTAGTTAGGTAGTAAAAAGTCGCCAGAAGAATTTTTAGCAAGGAAGGATTCGAGCCATGCATTTCACCGTTAGCAAATCAGCCTTACTGAAAGAATTAAACCTGATTCAGGGAGTCGTCGAGAAGAAAAGCACCATTCCGATTTTGTCCAACCTGCTACTGGAGGCCAATGGGGATGAGCTTTCGATTAAGGGAACTGATTTGGATGTTTCGATCACCACGTCCTGTCCTGTCGAAGCCAAAAAGCCGGGCGCAGTTTGTTTGCAGGCCAAAAAGCTGTTTGAAATTGTCCGCGCACTTCCAGAAGCCGAAATCGAATTCAAACAGGGGGATGGCGATCAGGTGGCGATTGTGTGCGAACGCTCGAAGTTTCGCATGTCAGGGTTGCCGAAAGATAACTTTCCCGAAGTGCAAACATTCAATGGCCATTTTACTTCCCTGCCGGCAGAGACGCTTCGGACGCTGATTGCCCGCACGCAAATTGCCATCACCGCAGAAGAATCTCGCT
>CAZXHW010001234.1:0-1929 GCA_964639915.1 uncultured Heliomicrobium sp. | reverse complement strand
CCGACCTTCAAACTCAATTTGCCGACGGACAGATGTTCAGTGGCGGTCAAAATATTGCCTTGCCGGGCGAACGCGCTGAAGCCGGACTGCTCAATTTTGATGGTGTACGTGCCGGGCATTACTGCCGTGAAGTCAAACGTGCCAGTGCTGTTGGTCGTAGCGGTTCGACTATTGCCTGTGCGTTCATTCGTCAGCGTCACTGTTGCCCCGACAATCGCATTGTCTGAAGCATCCACGACGTCGCCGGAAATTCTGCCACTGACGGTTTGCGCGACGGCCACAAGGCCCAGCGCACACGCCAAGGCCAACAGTAAGAGCCAGCCGGATGTTCGTTGTCGCATAATCAATTTCCTCCAGAAAAAAGGGAAGACAGGCAGCCTGCCTGTCCGCCGGTTTGTTATTTCCACGCTTGTTCAGCCAACACTTGAGGCATGAGGGAAACTGGCCGGAGGCCCCGGCTAATTTGCCGCTAAGTCTTTTCTCCAAAGCGCAACCAATCTTCTTCAGAGTGCCTCAGTAACACCCAGCAAATAAGTGATAAGTGATTTCAAGAGATCGCCCGGATAGTAGATGGGATCGGTAACAGAGTCAATCGCACCGCGCGAAATTTTGCTCTGGCGCGGAGTTCGACTTGACCCTGGCGGGGCGGTTGTGAAGTATGTGCTGTCCGCAGAAATTTTTCGAGGAGCTTACTTCATGCTGAAACCCGCTTTGGTTATTTTCGTCGCACTCGTTTGCCTGGCTTGTCATACGTCTGCGCCGCCCGCTGCCCCTGTTCCCGCTACCAGCCCGACTGGCACCGCATCCGCGGCATCTATCCCCAAAGAAGGAGCCGAAAAGCTCCTTCAGCGGCTGGCGACGCAGGATGGTTGCCGCGACTCGACCGCGGACATGCGCCTGTCGTTCACGGACGCCGACGGCAAGCCGCAGCAAATGGATTTCCGCCTGCAACGCAAATACGAGGGCGACAAAGTCTCGACCTTGCTGACCGTGCTGGCGCCGAAAGAAGAAAGCGAAAAGGCGCTGGTGGCGTTTGAAGCAGCGGGCCAGCCGACCGACGCGCTGTCGTATCTGGCGGGCTTGAAGAAGGTCGCGCATTTGAAATCCAACAACCCGCTGAACTTTCGCGGCGCGCGCAATACCGTGCAGGAAATGTTGGGCATGGAGTTGGGGAAATATGAACTGGTCGCCAGTCAGTTTCTGAGCGAACCTGGGAACGATGCGACTTGGGTGGCGGAGTTAAAAGAAAAAAGTGGCATGAATCTGAGCTATCCCAAGATGGAAGTCGTCTTTGGCGGAACCGTCAGCCAGCCGCTGCGCTTTATCTTGTTTGATGCGCGCGGCGAGAAGGCCAAGACGATTCAGGTCGCAGAAATCAAACAGGTGCAAAACCGACAAACATTGATGCGCCTGGACATCGAAGACCACAAGCAGAAACAAAAACTGCAACTGCAAACCCGCAGCATCAAATACGACACCAATCCACCGGCTTCGCTCTTCACCGAAGCCAACCTCATCAAGATCGTCACCGCCGCGAGTCAAAAGGCGATTCAATAAAATTTGTCAGTGGTCAGTCGTCCGTTGTCAGTTGTTTTTTGAAAGCGACCACCGACCACCGACCACCGACCACCGATAATGAAACAACTCCTGCTCACGCTCATTATTCAACGCCCCGTCCTCGTTCTGCTCGCCATTGTTGTTGCCACGATTTTGCTCGGTCTCGGCTTGCGGAACGGCTTGCCGCTGAATGTTTCGCCGTTGCTGTTCATCGCCGACCAGAGCGCCGAACGCGACGATTACAACCGGGCGCGCGCGCAGTTCGGCGATGATCTGGTGCTGGTCGTGGCGGTAGTCAGCGACGATGCGTTTGCGCCCACGAATCTGGCGAAGCTGCGTACCCTGCATCAGCAAATCGAAACACTCGCAGGC
>CAZXHW010001233.1:0-1929 GCA_964639915.1 uncultured Heliomicrobium sp. | reverse complement strand
GGTTTTTTCTCCAAGTTCCATCGTCATCTGCTCGGCGGCATCGAACGCGGGCCAGTTCGGCAAGCCTTTTCCGTTCGGGTTTCCAGTCTTGGCAAAGTTTACCCAATAGCTAGACGCTGTTTCTGCCAGCTTGCGATCCACGGTTTCCCAGGGGCGATTCAGATGTTTGAGGTTGGCAAAAAAGTACGGAACGTCGCCCGTGTGAAATGCGCCGAATTCTGGATGTTCCGGCCACGGAATGCCGCGCGAGAAATAATAAGTATAGGCGTTTGCCTTGCTTGTTTTGGCGCGTTCCGCCGCCCACAAATACATCGAAACTCGGCCTTGATCGCGGGCGCTTTGTTTTTGGGAAAGGCTGGATTGGGTTTGGTCGCTGGATGGGTACAACTTCAAAAATGCCTCGGCTTGCGCGCCAAACCGCTGCTGCACTTGTTTGGTGAAGTCATCAGCTTTGATCTTGCCGTACGTCGCCGTAGCGCTGCCTTCGTCGGCGGTCAAGCCTGTCATCGTCGGCACGTCGTTTTGCTTGCTTTGCGCAAAAATCGCGCTTGGCTGCGCAGGCAAAAACCAACCGTCAACCACCGGAGCGAATCGCGCGCCGCCCATCAGTTCAGCGGCGGGTTTCGCGCGCAATTCTTTGAGCGAAGTCGCGCCTTTGGTTTCGGCCCATTTCAAGCCGTCGCTTTCGGAATCACTCAAGGCTTTTGTTCGTCGTCCGACACCGGAGCCGCTTTCCGCAATCGCGCGATGAAATAGGCCTTTCGCCAGCGGCGAAGCCGTCAAGGCATGCACTGCCGATGCTCCGGCGGATTGTCCGGCAATCGTTACGCGGCTGGGATCGCCGCCAAAAGCCGCAATGTTTTTCTGCACCCATTGCAGAGCGGCAACACAATCCAGCAAGCCGTAATTGCCGGATGCGTGGTTCGGCGATTCTTTTGTTAGTTCGGGATGCGTGTAAAAACCAAAGATGCCCAAGCGGTAATTGATCGTGACGACGACCAAACCTTTCTTCGCCAATTCTTCGCCGTCGTAGGTGATGATTTCACCGGAACCTTCATAGAATGCGCCGCCGTGAATCCAGACCAGCACTGGACGTTTTTCGCTGGCAGCTTTTGCCGCTGTCCAGATATTCAGCCCTAAACAATCTTCGCTGGCTTCGTTCTGCACCATGAATTCTTTTGTCCAAGGATTGTGCGAACGCGACAGCGCCTGCATGCAGCTATCAGAAAACTTGTCGGCCTTGCGCACGCCAGTCCAGCTTTTGGCTGGTTGGGGCGGTTTCCATCGTAGATCGCCAACCGGGGGCGCAGCATATGGAATGCCTTTGAAAACACGCACGCCGGAAGAAAGATTGACGCCTTCGAGCGAGCCACTCTCCGTTTTCACGGTACCGTTGATAGCTGCCATTCGTGTCGGAAGCAGCAATAGAGCGACTAATAAAGCCAAAACAATCAAAACTGGAATTTTCATTTTGGAGGGTCCTTTTTACTGAAACAGCAACGGCGCAAACTCGCTCAAGCATTTCCGCCAGACGGGCCAGGTGTGCAAACCGCCTTCGTAAACATGAAAGGTATGGCGAATTTGATGCTGCTTGAACATTTCCGACGCTTCTTTCGCACGGGGAAATACAGGATCTTTATCGCCATTCGCATACCAAAAAACATTCAACTTTGCATTTGTGCCTTTCGGATCATCCAGTAGCGGTTTGAACTTTGTGGCGAAATCCTGTCCCGGCGCTGTGCTGAACATGCCAAGCGCGCTGAACAAATCCAGATGCGCAAAGCCAATGGCAAAGGTTTGCCCGCCGCCCATCGAAAGCCCCGCCAGCGCGCGATTTTGCCGCCCAGGCGCAACGCGATATTTCGTTTCGGCCCAAGGCAAGATTTCTTTCAGCAGGTACTCTTCCATCAACGGCGTGTTTTTGGCGGC
>CAZXHW010001232.1:304-1931 GCA_964639915.1 uncultured Heliomicrobium sp. | reverse complement strand
GTCTTTGTATTGCACTTTCATTGGCTCACCGGGAATGATCGGCATTGCCAGCACACCTGATCGAGCGGCTTTGCCGGTTTCGCGGTCGTCGAGGTCCGCTGTCACCTGCCCATTAATCCGAAGGGTTATGTGCGAGCCGATTGCGATGATATTGTATTCGTTCCATTGATCGGTTTTCAGATTTTTCAACAGAGCTTCTGATTCGGCAAAGCGCGTGACAGTCTTTTTGCCGGCTTCATCAATGACGGCTTTTTCGCCTCGGCCGGCCAGCGACCGCCGAGTGCCGTATTCGTCCCAGATGCCGCCGATGTATTTTCCTGCGCCGTCCATATCGGCTTGATAGCCGTGAACCAATCCTTTTTCTTTGACCGCACTGCGGAATTGCATTCCGGAATTCGATTTCGCGCCGAAGATGCGGAACTTGAATTTGAGTTCAAAGTCGGCAACTTCGCCGCCTTGCCAGACAATGAACTGGTTATAAGGGGGATTGTGTTCCTTTGTCGTCGTGCCTGTGATCGCGCCATCTTCGACAGTGAAATAGCTCATATCGGGCGCTTGCCAACCATTCAAGGTTTTGCCGTCGAAAATCTTCTTCCATCCACTCTCAGCAAATACCTGAATATAAAATTGCTGGTTTAACGCAAAGACGCAAAGGAGCAATGACGCAAAGAACATGCGAGCATAACAGAAAGGAGACTTTGCGACTTTGCGCCTTTGCGTTGAATTGGTCTTTGCGGGCTTGTTCATTGTTTGAAAATCTTTCCGCCTTTCATCACCAGTTTGATTTTGCGAATTGCCGAAACATCACGCGTTGGATCACCTTCAACGGCAATCAGGTCGGCCAGCAATCCGGCTTTAACCGAACCGATCTGCTTTTCCATGTGCAGCACGCGCGCGTTGATCGAAGTCGCCGACCGAAGCGCATCAACCGGCGACATTCCAACTTTGACCATTGCTTCCAGTTCGCGAGCGTTATCGCCATGAGCAAATACGCCAACATCGCTGCCAGCAGCAATCGTCACGCCTGCTTCGAGCGCCGCTTTCATCATCGCGGGTTTGCGGGTTTGATTGCCGACTGACAAGGTGGGACAGAGCGCAACGCCTTTTTCTTTCATCAAACGAAAGACTTCCGGCGTGCCGTCGTCGCCGTGTTCGATGGTTTCAACTCCGGCCAGTGTCGCTCGGCGCATACCTTCGGCCGTAGAAGAATGCGCTGCAACGGGAATTCCGGCGCTTTTGGCCAGTTCAACAACCAGTTTCAGCTCATCAAGCGTGAACGTCGGCGCGGCTCCGGCTTTGCCCCAGCGGTAATCGGCGTACACCTTGATCCAGTCCGCGCCTTTGCCAATTTGCGTTCGGACGGCTTTTGTCAGGGAATCAATGCCGTCGGCTTCTTCGGCTCCTTGCGGGACGTCCCATTCGGTTGCGTATCCTTTGGGGCCGTAACTGCCACTGACGACGATTGCCCGCGTTGCCACCTGCATTCGCGGGCCGGGAATAATGCCTTGCTGGACAGCTTGTTTCAGGCCGACATCGGCGTAATCTGCTCCTTCCGTTCCCAAGTCGCGAACCGTGGTGAAACCCGCCAGCAACGTATCGCGCAGATGGTTGGTCGCTCGGGCCACCC
>CAZXHW010001232.1:0-294 GCA_964639915.1 uncultured Heliomicrobium sp. | reverse complement strand
AGATGTTCGCGAGCGACTTGATCATTCCACGGTGTTTCGCTGTACGGATGCAGCAGCACATGCGAATGTCCCTCGATCAAACCGGGCATCAAAGTTGTGCCGGGCAACTCAATGATTTTGGCATCGGCGAAAGCGGCGACTTCGCCAACAGCTTCGATCTTTTCGCCACGAACCAAAACAGCCCAGCCTTCGTGTAACTGCTCGCCGTCGAAAACGCGAGCAGGTTTAAGCAGAAAAACGCTGGCTGGCGCGGTTGATTGAATTGCGACTGAAGAAGTGCCGGGAAAGCTGGCC
>CAZXHW010001231.1:0-1936 GCA_964639915.1 uncultured Heliomicrobium sp. | reverse complement strand
TCTCTTGCTCTTTGCTTTTACTTCGATTTGTTTAGAGCAGCCTGATCGCGCCTGGCCAAATCCGGGCGTCCCATGTGCCGGTAAACTTGTGCGCGGTCTCTCAGCGCGCGCTGATTGTCGGGGATTGCCTTTATCAAAGTGGTAAAGTCGCGCTCGGCCAGAGTCCAGTTATGCAGTTGTGTGTAGCAATATGCTCGGTTTTCGTAGAGCTGAAAGAGCCTCTTATCGATCGCGATACCTCTGTCGAGACATTTGATTGCTTCTTTGAATTGGCCTCTGTCTCTGTAAACAACCGCCTCTGCAAATAGGGGCTCGATAAATTTCGGATCTAGTTTGAGTGCTCTATCGTAGTACTTCATGCACTCCGGCGACTTTTTCATGCGCAGTTCTTCGCCCTTCAAAAAGGCGGCTTCTGCTTCGTGAGTGGACTTCATCGGCCTAACGGGCACGTAGTATTTTTGTGCGACGGCCGGTGATGCCTCGAAGCTTTTTAAGGCAAGGACAAGTGCTAGCAAGACGTGACTTGAACGGCGCATTTGATGACTCCAGCAACTGTTCGGAGCACTACATACTTTTACCCGTAGAGTCATCCTGGCTCAATTTTATAATACGATAGCATATAATAAAACATGAATAAAAAGATGATGCGGAGGGAGGCTTGGCGCCACCGTTCCGCATCATCAAGAGATTTCGTTCACCGCTTCCCGAGCGGATTGCGACTCCAGCTCAGCTGGACTTTTCGTCCAGCTCGGCGATGATGCTTTCCAGCTTTCCTACGCGCGCTTGTGCCGATGCGTACTGCCCTTGTGCGGCAGCGTACCGCACTCGGTACGGGTTGTGCCGGTATCCCCATTTCCAGCCCGAAAAGAGCCTGGACATGCGGTTGCGTTCGTCGCGGGCGACAGCCCGAAAACGCTTGGCCTGGACGAGTGCCTCCGCCCTTTCGGTGGAGGTCATCGCCCGGAAGCGAAGCGTTTCGGCGCGGTCGCGCTGTTTATTCTGGCGCTCCAAGTAAAGGAGCGTGGCTACCAGCGCGGCGACGGGAATCAGCGCGGCAGCAACGATGAGGTAGGTCATTGTCTTGCTCCTTGTTAGAGCTCGAGCTCGTAGCAATTGAGGACGCGCTTGCGCCCTTTGAACGTGCCGACGTGCTTGAAACCGAAGGTTGGGTACCAGTCATTGCTGCGCATGCCGACCGGCGTCTTGAGGCCGATCTTTTGCATGTTGCGCTTTTGCGAAGCGTGAATCAGCTCCATGATCAGGTACGTGCCGATGCCGGCGTTCTGCTTGTCTTCAGCGACGCCGATTTCGTGCAGGGTGGTGATGCCGTCGTTGCGATGGTAGGCACGCAAGAAGGCGACAATGCGCCCGTCTGCGTCTTGCACCACGCGCAGGCGGTGTTGCGACTTTTCGCCATCTTCGTTCTGGTGATTGACGGCGTCCGCGAGGACGATCTTCTGCACCCAGCCGAAAGAGAGGCGATTGTTCTTGCTGTTGACGATCTTGATGATGCCGCTCAGGTCGTCGAGCTGCCCGTCACGCACCGTCAGCCCAGCGGGCGGATCGATGCGATAGGCGGTGCACGGTGGCGACCCGGGCAACAAGGACTTGGTTTTTCTCATAGTACTTGCTCCATACTTGAGAATGCCGAAAGCGTGTTCCTTAGCGGTTAACACCTCCGGCATCCTCTTCGAGGAATTTGTGGGTCAGCCAGCGATCGCCGCGGCGAGCAGCTGGTCGTAGGTCTCCCGCCGCATGTAGTCGGTCTTGGGAGGGTTGCGGGGCAGCGCGTCGGTGTAGATGCGCGCGAAGTCGCCAGGCTTGGCCTTGCCAATGCGAGCGTCCCACACGCTGATCAGCTGCGCGGCGCAGGCGTCGGGGAGCGGTTCGCGGCGAGTGCGGAACTTGCTGGCGAATCGTCCCATCCAACCGCTGC
>CAZXHW010001229.1:0-1939 GCA_964639915.1 uncultured Heliomicrobium sp. | reverse complement strand
GCAAGGCTGGGCTTGATATGTTCACCGAAGAGCAAGTGGACATGGTGATCACCGACATCCAAATGCCGGAGATGAGCGGGCTGGAACTGTTGCGCCGCATCAGTGTCATCAGCCCGGACGTAGTTGTGCTGGTAATCACGGCCTACGGTTCGATTGAAACGGCGGTCGAGGCGATGAAGCTGGGCGCTTACGACTACATCACAAAGCCTTTCAACCGGGAAGAGTTGCTACTCACCGTCGCCAAAGGGCTACAGTACACGGCGCTCGTGCGCGAAAACCGCTCGCTCAAGCAATTCATTGAGAGCCGTTTTTCGCTCGACAACATGATCGGCTCTTCGTCCGCGATGCGGCGTGTATATGCCCTTGTCGAAAAGATTGCGCGCACCGATCTGGCCGTCCTGATCACGGGCGAGAGCGGCACCGGAAAGGAGTTGATTGCGAAAGCGATACATCAAAATAGTGCGCGCCGCGATGGGCCGTTCGTCGTGATCAATTGCGGCGCAATTCCTGAAGGACTGCTCGAATCAGAGTTGTTCGGTCATCGCAAAGGTTCCTTCACCAGTGCTTATGCCGACGCGCGCGGCAAGCTCGAAGCCGCCGATAAAGGAACGGTAATGCTCGACGAGATCGGTGAGTTGCCCCTTGCGCTACAAGTCAAACTACTGCGCGTGCTGGAAGACGGCGAGTTCAGCCGCGTTGGGGAGACGACCACACGCCGCGTGGATGTGCGCTTCCTTGCCGCTACTAATCGCGATCTCTCAAAGATGGTCGCCGACGGGCGCTTCCGCGAAGACCTCTTTTATCGTCTTAAAGTCGTTCCGGTTCATTTGCCCCCGCTACGCGAACGGCGCGAAGACATCCCGCTGCTGGCCGATTACTTCCTGAAAGAAGTGGCGCAGCGTTACCCGCGCCCAGGGCTACACTTTGAGAAGGAGGTTTTCCGCTACTTCCAAACCTACTCCTGGCCTGGCAATGTGCGGGAATTGAAGCACACGGTCGAGCGTCTGGCCGTGATTGCGGAAGGCGCTACAGTGAGCGTTAACGATCTGCCAGAGAATCTGACCGCCACCACAGACCACGCCGCCAATGTCCTGATTCAACTACCAGATGGCGGGATTGATCTGGAAGAGGTAGAGCGCGAGATTCTGCGGCAAGCGCTCGACAAGCATGAAGGGAATCAAACGCAGGCCGCGCAGTATTTGAACATCACACGGAGCGCGCTGATTTATCGCATGCAAAAATTCGGGTTGCAGCGCACCGAGTCCCCCGAAACTGAAAGCGTGCCGCCAGGACAACCGTAGCTCCTAGTCTTCCTCTATAGTCTTGTGTGAAAACAAACAACGGTCTGTTTGGTATCAGCCTATTTCACTGACTTTACCTCTTCGGTTATCAGGGATGTCTCCCTGTTTTCATTATGAAGCCCTCGTCTTTTAACGCAAACTCAGATGTCAATTACCCTTGCTGCTCAGCACTTTACGAAGCAATGAGGCTGGGGCACCTCAACCTTAATTTGTAGGGATATTTTCACTCCCGGGGGTTGGCCTCTTAGTTGCCTAAAACAAGTTATTTGCTTGGCTCTATCAGGCTAGGCAAATGAGAAGAAGAATCGCTGAGAGAACTCGGTTGAAGCTACTCTCTCGTTTCGACAAGGAGATTTTATGCGGATAGAGAGATGGATAGGATCGGTACTGATCGTACTGGCGCTCGTGTTTCCTCCGGTCTCGTTCGCGCATGGCGACGAGGATCACGGGGATAAGAAAGTCGCTGTTGCCGCCGGGCCAGGGATGATTGCGCGCACGGCGCACGTGGGAGAGTACGAAGTGATGCTCAAGCATCCGGCGCTTGAGCCGCTGCACGAACATGCGGCCCGCGTTTTCGTCACGCGCTACACGCCCAACGAACCCGGCAAAGACGCGGTGGTCAGTCTGATGATCGCGGT
>CAZXHW010001228.1:0-1949 GCA_964639915.1 uncultured Heliomicrobium sp. | reverse complement strand
AACGCCAAACGTGATGTTGGGAATCAAATTGTATTGGTTGGAGCCTGGGTAAAAACGCGGTAAATTGGCCAATCCGACTTTCGACCGATCATTCAAATCCAACGCGTTTTCAAACGGCTCGACAGTTTGTTCTGCACGGTTAATGCCCGCCGTAAATTCATTGAGCATGTTACCGTTAAAGGTATGAATCCAGGTGCCGACCGCACCCACGCTGCGCACAGTGTAGATAGTCTTGAATTGAGGCAAAGCCACGGTCGAACCGAGGAAAGTGCCACCTTTTCGCGCTTCGAAATCCTGAATCAGACGCACATAGGAGGTGTCTTTCGGGGAGATGTTGTAATCAACGCGCAAGATGGAGTCGCGGCGCGGGCGCGTATCAAGAATGTCGTCCTGCCGGTTGCAACGGCCTGCGGCGCAAGGCGTCGTCGCCGCAATGTTTGCTTCGGGCAAGGCTTTCAAAATCGCCTGCCCACGCGGATCAATCAAGTTCGTGGGAACGACGTTTTTCGTGGCAAACGCTACGCGCGTCACGGGGTTGACCAGGTCGGCGAAGCCCGCGCCATTCAACGGCCCCGCTGAAAAATCGCCATTGCGTTCGGCGGCTGTCGGCACGACAGTTTGCACAAACGAACCGATCTTGCGCGGCAGGAATTCCTGCGACCAGAAGAAGACGAGTTTGTTGCGATCTTTGTTGAACTCTGTCCAGGGCAACAGCACCGGCCCGCCGAGGAAGTAACCGGGATTATTGAAACGGTATTTCGGCTTGGCAATCGCCGCGCCCTGGTTACGATTGTTCGCCCATTCATTTGCGTTGAATGCTTCGTTGCGTACGAAGTAATACGCGCCGCCGTGGAATTCGCGTGTGCCACTCTTCGTAACCGTCGTGATGTTACCGCCAGAACTGTGTCCGTATTCGGCTTGGAAGTTATTGGTCAAGACTTTGACCTCGCCAATCGCGTCAATATTCGGAGCCAGATAGTTCGTCCCGTTTTGTCCGGTATCCGAAAGGTTGACGCCGTCCAAATTCAGATAAACAGCCGTTGTGCGCGTCCCGTTGATGGAGATACCGCCAGCGGTTGACCAGCCCGGTGCATCGCGTCCGGTCGCGTTGCCATCTACCACACCTGGCAACATACGCATCGTTCCCATCCAGTCACGGCCTTTGAGCGGCAGTTCCTGATACTGACGTTCGTTGATGACGCCGGAACGTTCCGCGCTTTCAGTTTTCACGGCGGATTGTTCGCTGGTTACGGTGACGGTTTCACCAACCTGGCCGACTTGCAGGGAAATGGACGGCAGCGTCACGCGTTCCGCCGCGTTTACGACCAACCCTGGCTGTTCGTGTTTTTTGAAGCCAGTGGCTTCAATCGTCATGGTAAACGTGCCGGGCAGCAGTTCGGGAAAGACGAATCGCCCTTCGGCGCTGGTCGTCGTGCTGCGCGTTTGCCCGGTCTGGAGGTTCGCCAATTGGACATTGGCATTGGCCACAACCGCGCCGCTGGCATCAACTACGGTGCCGGATATTTGCCCGGTTAAGCCTTGGCCGAACACTACGCTCGACCAGCAACTCAACAGCAGCACAAAACAGATGGCTGCAAGGTGCCGTCCATAATCTTTGATGGTGGTGCTTCTCATTCTCAATCTCCTCGATAAGTGGGGATAGTGGAGACCAACCCGGCTGTGACAGCGAGGTCAGTCTGGAAAAAGTGAAATGCGGCTGCCGTCGGCAATGGTCGGCAGCACTGCGCCCAAGGCGCAACTCAACCCGGCAAATTCTATTTCGTATTTTGTTGTTTGTTATTCGGCTACGATCCTCAGACTACGAACCGCAGCTTCAACTCCGCCATGTTCCAGCTTGATACGGAACGACAAGTGCGCAAAAGCACGAAAAAACGCGGTGCTTCGCGCTGAGGTACTACTACAGGAATAAACACTAAATGTCTTCGGGC
>CAZXHW010001227.1:0-1949 GCA_964639915.1 uncultured Heliomicrobium sp. | reverse complement strand
CCGCATTCTCAGCTACATTGATTTGGGGTTGAAAGAAGGCGCAAAGCTCAACACTGATGGACGCAATATCAAGCCAACTGAAGGATCAGAAGGCTTTTTCGTCGGGCCGACAATTTTCGATCAGGCCGCTCCGCAAATGCAGATTGTGCGCGACGAAATTTTCGGGCCGGTTCTTTCCGTCATGCGAATGGAAGATTTGAATGAAGCGATTGCCCAGGCCAACCAGTCGCAATACGGCAATGGAGCCGTGATTTTCACCCGCGACGGTGGCGCAGCCAGAACGTTTGCGCGCTACGCCAACTGCGGAATGATTGGCGTCAATGTAGGCGTTCCGGCTCCGATGGCCATCTTTCCCTTCACCGGATGGAATCAATCGTTCTTCGGCGATTTGCATATTCAGGGCACGGAAGGTTTCCACTTTTACACCCATAACAAAGTCGTGCTGAGTCGTTGGGATGGACCTGGAAAACGAGTGCTTGGCTGGTAGGCTTTTCAGTAAAGCAAATACTGTCTTTTCATTTTCCATTTTCGATTTTTCAATTGTGATTTTTCATTTTCTGACATCGCCTATGAAGCGAACTTCTGACAATGACAAATGAAAAATGGCAATTGATCTATGGCAAATGGTAAGGGCGTAGGTTCCAGGTTTTCGACGCCTAATCAAACTTCATGAAAATAATTCCTCTCGGGACAAGCTCCGGTAAACCGACTTTACGGCGAAACGTCAGCGCGTTGGCCGTCGTCGGCGAAGGCGAATGGTGGTTGTTTGATTGCGGCGAAGGCACGCAAATGCAGATCGCACGTGCCGGGTTATCACCTCAGAAAATGGTCGGCATTTTTATCTCGCACCTGCACGGAGATCATTTCAACGGCTTGCCAGGCTTATTATCTTCGATGGCGCTGGACAACCGCGAAAAGCAATTGACGTTGGTTTCGCCCGTCGGCGTTGGCGAATATCTGGATATCACCGCCCGGCTGAAAATCTGCTTTGTCAACTTTCCGCTTAACCTGATTGAATTCAACGAGCGATCTTTCGCCGACAAAGCAGAAAAACTGGTTTACGAATCGCCGCGGTTCACAATTGTCACCCGCCCGCTGGATCACAGAATCTTTGCCCTGGGTTACAGACTGGAAGAAAAGATCAAGCCCGGACGCTTTAATCTGGAACGCGCGCGTGAACTTGGAATCCCTGCCGGACCGCTTTATTCCCAACTGCAAGCGGGCAAATCTGTGACGCTAGCCGATGGGCGCGTGATTCAGGCTTCCGAAGTATTGGGGGAACCGCGTCCGGGAAAAGTTGTTAGTTACTGTCTGGACACGCGCCCCTGCCAAAACGCCGTGAAGCTCGCCGAAAACGCTGACTGGCTGATTCACGAAGCCACCTACACTGACGACCACATCGAAGAATCGCATCAGTTTGGTCATTCTACGGCGATTCAAGCAGCCGAAATTGCCGCCGAAGCCAAAGCCAAACGACTGCTTCTGACCCATTTCAGTTCTCGTTATACCGACGTGCGCCCCTTGGTTGACCAAGCCAGAACTGTTTTCCCAGATTCCTTTGCCGCCGAAGACCTGGCTGAATTTGAAGTTTGATTCCCGATCTTCTTTTTTTGTATTCACAGCGCCTCTGTACAGAATTTCCCGGCTATGACTATAATCCCGCCCGTCGCACTCACACGGCAGCCCTGCCGTGACTAATACTGAAAAGCAGGAACGCGGATTTGCATCAGTTGCCCCGGAAGCAACGCGGCTAGACTGCTTGTCGAACTGGTCAGCCCAGACCGGTCTTTTCCGGCGCAACTTGGTTTCGATGCGCAAATAATCCAACGAACGTTCTTCCAACTCTTCATGATTGGTGACGTGTCAGGCGGTTCAGGTGACACAAAGTTTCGGACAATTCAGAGGTGCCCATTGACTAAAGTTTTGATCGTAGACGATCTGGAAGGCGT
>CAZXHW010001226.1:0-1950 GCA_964639915.1 uncultured Heliomicrobium sp. | reverse complement strand
GCTCACTGACCAGCCAGAATGCCAACGAAGGTAAATTGACAATGGAATTGCTAGAACGTGAAGGCCATTTGCATTCAGGCTATATTGTTCCGCCGAAGGCTGAGTTTGAATGCTACCCGGCTGAGTTCACTGTTGAATCGCCATTCGAGGTCAAATTGCCAAAACTATTTCGGTCCTATTTGAGAATTGGCGCCAAGGTTTGCGGCCCTCCGGCCATTGATCTCCAATTCAAGACGATTGATTTTTTTGTGCTTTTTGATTTGTTCGAGATGGACCGGCAAACCCAACGCATGTTTTTCGGTGTGTAAAAGGAGCGAACTGACAAGAAATGTTCAGAGTGATTCGCGCGACATTTCGTTTCGTGGTTTTTTTGTTGGCAACCCTGACGTTTCAAACCGCATGGTTGGTTGGCAGAACCTTGCTTCCAGTTCAAAGCCGCGTGCGGCGACAGTTTCGTAAACTGATTTTTGTCGGCTGGTCCAGGTCATTGGCGGTGATTCTTGGGATGCGTGTCCGCGTTGAAGGCAAACCACCAAAACCCCCGTTCTTTCTGGTTGCCAATCATCTCAGCTACATAGACATCATTCTGCTGGCGGGGCAATTGGAATCTACCTTTATCGCCAAAGCCGAAATCTCCGGTTGGCCAGGAATGGGATGGCTGGCCAATGGCATTGGCACGATCTTTATTGATCGAAAGAATTTTCAGGATATTCCTCGCGTCATTAGGCTGATTGATGAGACTCTGGCCAAAGGCTTGGGCGTAATCCTGTTTCCCGAAGGAACCAGCACGATGGGCAGCACCATATTGCCATTTAGCCCGGCGTTGCTGGAACCCGCAGCCAGAGCCGCCTATCCGGTTTCGTACGCGGCGATTCGTTATGAAACTCCGTTAAATGAAATTCCGGCGCATGCGGCCGTTTGCTGGTGGGGAGACAGAGATTTTATGCCGCATTTTTTGAAGCTGCTGACTGTGTCGAAATTCGATGCCACGATTGTTTTCGGCGAAGAAGCAATTCAGGCTGATGACCGAAAGGTATTGGCAAAAGAATTGTGGAGCGCGGTCAATCAAAATTTCGATCCTGTGGTTGGCTTTTCATCGGCGATTCAACTGAGAAAATCATGACAAGCAGTAATGTTTATTTGCTCAGACAAGGGCTGAACTTGCTCAATCAGTTAAACGACGAACTGTATACACGTGTGGCGTCGGAAATTACGCACGCCGCCGTCGGCGGCCATTTACGTCACTGCCTGGATTTTTACGATGCCTTTCTGCGCGGTTTCACTCAGGGAAAAATTGATTACGATTTGCGCGAACGGAATGAACTGATTGAAAAAGATCGTTTAGTGGCCAGCGCAAAAATCACTGAAGCAATCGCCCAGCTACAGCGGTTGCCTGCGAATCAAGACAAAGAATTGCTGGTCAAGCTGGAAGGCGAGCAATCCGAAAATGTGTCTTCGTGGAATCGTTCTTCCGTCCGCCGCGAACTGCAATTTCTGCTCAGCCATACGGTTCATCATTACGCCTTGATCGCCATATTGCTTCGCATACAAGGCTTTCAGCCTGCGGCAGATTTTGGCGTCGCTCCATCAACCTTGAAATACTGGCAGGCCAAAGCCTGATGGGTATGGACAAAGCACCGGGCAAGCTACGGTTATGGTGGCGGCGCTGGCGCTGGCGGCTTTTTGCTTTTTATCTGTTGTTGGTTTTGGCCGCGCACGTTTGGCGCTGGTGGAAGCCGGTGGAAATTTTACCGGAAACCTGTCCCTCTTGCCGTTCTGTGGACGTCAATGCAATTGATGGCGAACGCATTTTGGACCGCCAGATTCGTTTCGCTTATCAGGATCGTGGCCAGTCTGCCGGATCTGCTTTGCCAATCATTTTGCTTCATGGCAGCCCCGGAGAAGCCGGTGATTTCAGCCGAATCGCGCCAATGCTGGAAACCTCGCACC
>CAZXHW010001225.1:0-1952 GCA_964639915.1 uncultured Heliomicrobium sp. | reverse complement strand
CGGCCACACTTACACTCAGCCCTGCACTAAGCATCGCTGTAGATAACGGTGTCATTCTCGATCCCTCCGGGTTAATCGCTGCAACGCAGCATCAAGATTCGTGTGTAATGAAACCAGGTCTTTCAGGGGATAGGCGGTCGCATTCTCCTTGGCCAGTTTCAAGAGTTGTTGGTTGATAGCTTCGGGAAAGTCTTTGGACTTCCCATTGTCGTGGTCATTGTTAAACGGCGCTTCCCAGAACGTGCGCCATGACTTCTCAAAACCGCCCTTGGCCACGTCTGGATGCTGATTCTTGCCGAAGCAGATAAGCCCAGGACTACTCACATTGGCCACCGGCGCAGCGTATAGCGCGGCATTGGGCGTGAATTTCGCTTCGCGTGCGGCAAAGATGTAATAATTATTCTTGATGCCGAACCAGATCAAAGACGGCATCGGCACGCGCAGTGGCTGCTTCCGATCCGCCAGATGCACCGTGTAGATAGCCGGCTCGTGCCAGCGCACCATCCAATCGCCCTTGGAGCTGCTTCCGCAACGATTCACTCCTGGAGGCAACCAGCCCGAATCCATCGGTTCTTTCGCAAATGCCTCGCGCAGCGTCGCAGGCGACATAAACTTGACCTGCTCGACGCCATCATCCCCAACACCTTGAAAGACGATCTCGTTATTGACAAAAAACAGCGCCGCGTCGGCTCGCAGCCCCATCGGAGCTATGATTGCAGGCTGAATCTGCGTTGATTTCTTACTCATCTTCATTCTCCAATCCCCATTCATTCATCTGTTCAACCAGCGGCGTTCCCTGCGTGGTGACGCGAACCCGTTGGCGCTTCGCTTTCGGCTTGTTCATAGCCTGTCGGAGTAAATCTTCGACCTTGGCTTGATGCGTCTGCGATTGACCGATCCAGGCTTCGACCTCGCCAACACGGCGGGAAATCTTCCGCGCTTCGACCCATCCTTTCCGCAAATACTCCATCGCTTCCAGATTCCAGATCGGCCAATCCCTGCAATTATCCAGTTCATCCTGTGTAAGATCGCACCACATATTCTCCGTGCTCTTCAGGAAGAACCTTACAGCCAGCGGCAACCAGCGCACCGGGCCGCGCTTTCGTTCGCACAAATGCTCCAAACGTTCGATATTGATCCCCGAACCATCCCTATTCCACACCAGCTCCAACTCTTCGCCGCGGCGATCCAGGTAGCCAAGCTGAAGCAGAATGATTTGCTCAAGCCGTCCCATCTCTGTCGGATCGCGGCCATCGTCGTGCCAGGCCGGAAACGGCGCTTCAAAGATAATGTCGTCGTGATGATCCTCATGCCCTTCGTCGAACGCCCAGAAACTGCAACAGGGGAACAACCGCTGATCAACGAGCTCGCTGAACGTGCAACAGGCTCGCATCACACCCGCGCCCGTTTTCCAGTTGATTTTCTGCGCGGCGAATTCCTTCGGAAAATAGTGCTGAAACAGCCCCAGCGGCGAAAGAGTCTCAACAATGCCGCTTAGGCGCTCGACGGCATCCTGTGCGGTCAATACCTGCTCTTCCAGAAATTTAATTGCGTTTGCTGCTGTGCTCATTGCGATATTTCTTTGCGAAGCGTGTTACCGGCGGCTGATTTTCCTCGACGGGCTCGGTTCAAGCGGTGCAGCACTTGATACCCACCGGCATTCAACGCGGGCGGTTGAGCCACGCTTCGCAAGCCTGATAAATCAAAAACCTCGCGGGATTGAATTGCTGGCGATTGCGGGCGCGTTAACAAGCACCTTCTCCACTTCGTGCCCATAAGCCAGGTCAGATCCGCCTTTCTCTATGGCGGCCTCGATCTTCGGCTTTAGCCCTAGCATATCGAGGTGCGTGACCTCGCCCATCGCTTGGATTTCTCGCTGCATCTGGACTGCTGGATTGAGATATGCCTTTGCCGCCAGCAGTTCTGGAATCACGTCGTAAAGGCCTTTGGTA
>CAZXHW010001224.1:0-1953 GCA_964639915.1 uncultured Heliomicrobium sp. | reverse complement strand
GCACACCCATCGCTAAATACCGGGCGTGGTACAAATACGCGGCTTCATCGGGAATGTGCGGATGTCGCTGGTAGGAAACAAGGCAAAGAAATGCGGACAGAACCGTTGTCGCAATTGCCGCCGTCAAAGCAAAGCGGTCAACCCTGCTGGCGTCACTGCCTTCCCATCCTGTTATGCGCTCCACACGCGAGCGCCAGGAATTCAGCACGTTTGTGGGAATGGCCCACAGCGCCAAAATCAAAGCCAGCAGTTGTACGGCTTGGATAAACGCTGCCAGCGGCAGCTCCTGCAGGTAAAGGCTGGCTTCGCGCGAAACCGTCGCCGTTGTGCTGATAAAAATCAGCGCGATGCTCGCCAATTGCCAGAGTTTGAAATTTTGGCGGAGCCAGGATTTGAGAACATCCCATCGCCCACGCAAACCGATTAGCACCAGCACCGTTTGAACACCAAGCAAAACCAGGAGCCAGGACGAACCACTCAGCAAAATCCCAATTGGACGATAATGCTGGTATCTCATGTGCTGACCTGCATCAATCATTTGCAAAGTGACGGCTTGACCGACCAACGCCAGCGCTGCCCAACTTGCCGCAACTCGCCAGGTTTTATCGAGCGCGTATCCCAACAGCCCCAATGCAATTGCTGCCGACATTGGCAAACAAACGCCACCGCGAATGAAGCCTTCGGCATCGCGAAACCGCAAATCGGTCATCGCCCAGACGACCAATCCAATGGCCAAAACGCAGCAAATGAATTGCTGCGTTTTTACCAAAACTGAACTGCGCGAGGTTTGCCCGACCGTGGCGCCCGGGGTTGTAACTGGTGAGGAAATTTCGGATTCCATTACTTCTGCCGCAGCCCAACCACCAGATTATAGATCGTGCCAATTACCCAACCGACGATGCCGCCGGTCAGCGCTCCGTACAACAATCCCAAAATGCTGCCGCCCCAGCTCACCGAATACCCGATGAAGTAATTGCCAAGAAGTGACAAATGCGGCCCAGCTCCCGGTCCATCTTTAACCAGCAGCCAAACGGTCATCAGAAATAACAGCAACCCGCCCAAAGCGGCACAAACGATTGCCAACACTCCCGATTGAATCCGGATTACTTCCCGGCTGATCTCTTCTGTTCTTCTGTTTCCATCTGTTCTTCTGTTTCCATCCATAGTCATGCTCTCAGTTGCCATATTTCACCTCGACAGAACTTAGTCCAGCACTTTCCTTTCTTCTTCCGCTTCGGCTCGTCGCTTCAGCAAATGCGCGTAGGCTTTCATACCCCAGTTTCTAAACGAGGCGCCTGTGTATCCTAATGCAAAGCCGCCGATACTGCTTTCGATCAACCCGATTATTGCGCCAAGCCAGGTCACTTCGTAACCAATCAGGAAGTTTCTCAATAATCCCAATCGCGGGCCGACGAAAGTTCCGCCTTTCAACAGCAAAACAATTGTCGCCAATAAAACTCCAATACCCGCAACTGTTCCAATTGCAGTGCCCAATGCCACTGGATCAAGCTTGGCAAAGGCTGTCTGTATGATTCTGTCAGCAAACGCGTCGGCCTCAGCTACGGCAGGCTGAAGCGGCGTTGGCACAGCCCGGTCGCCCATGGTTTTGACGCGGCTGGTTTCCTTGTCCCGAACCTCTTCGTGGTAATCCTGCTCGGTGTTTACGGCCCAGACATCGTTCTTTTCGCCGACGACGTTTCGCGCCGCGTACACGCCAGTCAGCATTGAATGATCCTGGTTGTTGTACCTGTGCAGCCCGTTGCGCCCGATGGTCTGCAAATTGGGAAGGGTTTCCAGATAATTGCGAATGATGTCCACACGGTTTTGGTAATCCTGATCGTAAACCGGATACGCTTTCTTCATTCGCACAACGGTTCCATCTTCGACTTCGTCTGGCTGGATCAAACCAATTTGCGCACATTCCTTGATGCCCAGGTCAATCAACCTGTCATT
>CAZXHW010001223.1:0-1956 GCA_964639915.1 uncultured Heliomicrobium sp. | reverse complement strand
GTATTGGTGACGTTCTGAATGACGCCGGATGTATTGTTTGTAGCTGCGGTATAAACCAGAGGCACTTCGCCGGGAGCATCAGCATAAGCGGATCCCGGAACGGTCTCGCGGGTTTGTTGAGCGCCTGAGGAAAGATTGCCTACGCCCGGATCAACAGGCAGTTGATCGGACAATGTTTGCGGCGGCTCGGTTTGCGCAAGAGCAGCACCAGCAAAGAACATAGGCGCCAGCGTCAAGAATAACGCCACTAGCGCCTGTATTGTTTGTTTCGGAAGTCTTGTGCCTTTGTTCACGGGGTGTTGTCTCTCTTGAATTTAGAACCATGGCTCAGGTGGGCGTGGGTGCGGCCTCCTAGCTATGGACAAATAATATGACTGACGCAATACCCTGTCATTGGGGAAATTCCCATCCGGGACAAAAGGCCGGTATCTTGGCGATACCGGCCCTTCAGACCTTTCAGATGATTCCGACTGGTTGTTTTTTGTCGGCTCTTTTTCCTTGAGGAGAAGTCCGGCGAGCAATGCCGAATTCTCTGTGTTTTTCAAACTAGGTGGTTCTTTCGAACGTTTCGAGCTGGATCTTTTTAGAGACCGCCGCCCAGTCCGCCGAAGTTATTGATAGCGAAGGTACCGATCAAGTGAACCGCTGTCGGTCCGCCGAATCCGATGCCCAAGCCTTTGGCTACGTTCATTGCCGATTCGCCGCCGTCTCTTTGTCCGAAGGCAATCTTCATTCCAGCCATCGAGGATGGAACTGTCGAAAGAGCGGTAACTACGCGGGAAATGTCGCGAGCAGTGTCATATCCGAAGTCTGCCAATTGACCGACTTCATTGCTTTGCCCGTAGCGGGGGTCGACCGGCGCGCCCACCAAGCCCTGAGCATGAGCTGCTTGGTCGTATACACCAATAGCCATAAGGACGAGTTGGGGAGCCAGGAGGAAGCCCACGCGAGAGGCAACTTTGAACGAGCGGGAAGAAACTACTTTCTTCGCCAGTGTTTTGAGTGTGGTTGCCATTGAATTACCCTCCATTAGGTTTTTCGATTGAGATGTGTGTTGACCGTGGCGTCTGAATTAATGCTTTGTTGATTTGTAGAGGACTCGACCGTATACGCTTCCAGTTGCACTGGTGGTCACGCTGCTACCCGTAGGTGCTGTCGGTCCAGATTGATAGAAGTTGTTGTTTCCGTAGCTTTGGATCGGGGATCCTGGTTTTGCTGCCAGTCCGCGAGCTGTTGGAAGCCTGCGTCCGGAGACATTGTTGGATGAGCGTCGGGGATTGATTCTGCCCGAGAGGTTGCTTCCTGCTGAAGCCGGAGCAAGCGGCTTAGCTTGTGCAACTTGTGGTCTTGCTTGTGGAGGCAGAGATGCCACTACAGGCGAAGAACCGAGAGGTTGACCGAATTGACCCTTGTTGGCGACCTGTGCAAAAGGATTGAGCATCGGTACCGGATTTGCGAATCCAAGAGTGGAATTCACGTTTTGCTGCGCGATAGGCGCAACGCGGGGTCCTCTAGCGATTTGTTGTGGTCTGCGGGCGAGCATTGTCGGATCGATTCCGAGCAGGGAGGATCCTTTGGGCATGCTGCCGTGAGATACAGAATGTTGGCTGGGAGCTGGTTGGCCATATCCTGCCGGCATTCTGGCTTCTTCCATCTTGAATACATTGGGCGCATATTTGAATCGCGCGCCTTGTGCTTCAGCCGATTGAACCGTGCTGGAAGCGGCGATGATTGCGATTGTGGATAGGATTGCAAATTTGACGTTCATCGTAATCACCTTGGTTAAAACCTAAATCCGCTGCGTAGTCCGTAATTGGCCAGTCCGAGTCCCATGATTCCGCCGGAGTAGAGCATTGCTGGGCTTCTCATCCGGGACATGGTGAAGGCGCCGGCGCCGAAGGCTGCCAGACCTGTCAGACTGTGACTCAAACCCGAGCGAGCAATGCCTTTAAGAGG
>CAZXHW010001222.1:0-1957 GCA_964639915.1 uncultured Heliomicrobium sp. | reverse complement strand
GCACCAGATACACATCGTCGCTCGTCAGGCTCGTGCTCGTGTTCAGGATGATCGGCTGCGGCTCGAATTGTTTGCTGCCCGGATTGTACGCGCTTGCATCCGTGAGGCTTTGCGAGCCATCCGGGCGCACCCGTTGAATCTGTCCGGCAGCGGGCCCGCTGCCCGAGGAGTCCGCCGAAAAGAGGCCGGGTGCAACTGATTCCAACGTGAACTTGCTGGCCGAAACCTCGACGTCATCGCGCACGACTGCGGCAATCACATCGCCTTCCGACAATCCGGCAGGCACCACAAAGTTGATCTGTGTCGGGGACGCATACAGCAACGAGGCCCAGGATTCGTTGCCTGCGCGGTCACGCAGCTTGACGCGCACGCCGCCCAGTTGCGTGGGCAACGGTTGCGTATTGGCGCTCGCCGTACTGCTCGCCAGGTCAGTGCCGAAGATGGAGGCGATAGCATCGCCCGCCAACGTCTGCGGGTCATACGTCGCGGCTTGCACCGCAGCCATCGGGCGTGATTGTGTGATGGTCAAATACTGATCGCCGATCCGGATTTTCGCGGTGCGTGCGGTCGGTTCCGTGTGCGCCGCAACGATCATCGTGATGACCCATTTGCCATTGATGTACTCTGGGCTCCAGACTTCCACCCACGCGGGCTGTTCGCCCACCGTCCACGGACAGTAGGTGCGCGTCGTCATTTCCACCACGACTTTGCCGCCTTTCGGCTCGATCATGGCTTCTTTTTGCGAAAGCACATACACGCAATCTTCTGTTACGTGTTGTGTCATCGTTGTGCTGCTACTGGCTGCGGTAGCATCGCCCAGATACACAGCTTGGACAGCGTGCTCGCCCGCCGCCATTTCGGGCAGCGCGAAGCTTGCCACGCCATTCGTCAATGGGGCGCGGCCCACCGATTTCCCATCCACAAAGAACTCGACTTCGCCTTGCGGTTGATTGCCCGTACCGCGCACCTTCGCCGTTAGTGTCGGTTTCTGGCCGGTGCTGATCGGATTGGCCAAGGTGGTCAGCGTCACATACGACGTGGCCTTGGTAACTTCCTGCGTGAATTCTTTGGTGCCGGTCTGATAGTTGTTATCACCGCTGTAGCTGGCCTGAATCGTGTGCGTGCCGATCTCCAGCGCCGCCAGTGTGAGGCTCGCTTGCCCCGCCGCATTCAGCACGAACGGTTTGGGATTCTTGCCATCCACCAGAAAGACAATCGGCCCGCCCGGCATCCCACCAAAGGGCGTGGTTGCTTGAGCACTAACGGTGAACGTCACACTTTGCCCCAGGGCGGATGGGCTGAGGCTGGCCGTCACGTTGAGCGCCGCAGGCACGGACGTGATCGTCAAGATGCCCGGCACATACGTCACAATGTAATCCGGATTATTGATGCCGCTCGGCACGATTTGGTACTGCCCCACCGGACTGGCGGGCAACGCAGCCGTCGTGAGCGTCGCCGTGCCAGCCGTCAGGTTCATCGTGTCGTCATTCACCAAGCCATTGAAGGTTGCAGTGAAAGCAGGGTTCGCCGTGCCGTACGCCCGGCTGTAGGATTCTGCCGTAACGGTCAACGGTGCTGGCGTCACGGTCAATTTGCCGCCGACAAAGTTCAGCGTATAGTTCGCCGCGCTCAGCGTGCCAGCCAGAACAGTGATGTCATAGCTGCCCACGTGACTACGGCTGGTGGCGCTGGTGGCCAGGCGGGGTGCGCCCGTCAGGCTGGCTTCGGTATCGCCATTCAGCCAACCGCTGTAGCTGTAGGTCAAGGTCGGATTCGCCTCGCCATACACTTTCGCCTTGTCTGCTGCCGTGACGGTCAGCATGGCTTTGCCAATCGTCAGCGTGCCGTTGACGAATTGCACCTCGTAGTTGCCGCTGCGATTATTCGGATCGTTGAGAGAAGCGGTGAGCGGATACGTGCACTCGGGACTGGTCAGCGTCGCAGTAGTACCCAACGG
>CAZXHW010001221.1:0-1959 GCA_964639915.1 uncultured Heliomicrobium sp. | reverse complement strand
AGCCAAACCAAAGATGATTCCTGTCGCCAAAGACGACACCATCGTGAAGCCCAGCACTCGCCAGTCGAGTTTCGGTTCCAGCGAACGCGGCCCCCAATCGCTGACGGCCAGCAAACCGTCTTTGATCCACAGCGCAAACACCAATCCCAAAGCTCCGCCAATCGCGGATAGCAAAACGCTTTCGGTCAGCAATTGCCGCATTAAACGCCAGCGGCTGGCTCCGAGCGCCAATCGCACGCCGATTTCTTTTTGCCGCGCAGACGCGCGTGACAGCAGCAAGTTCGCCACGTTGGCGCAGGCAATTAGCAAGACCATTGCCACGACGCCCAGCAGTAAGTAGAGCGATGGCGCGTAATAGCTGCGCGAATTCATTTCACCTTGGCTGCCCGAAACCACCGACAGGCGTGGATAATCTTTCGGGTCCAGCGGCGCGACGGCATTGCCGCCATCAGCCAGGGATTGCGCGTTGCGCGCTTCGCGCTGTTCGATGGCGGATTGCTGAAACGTCAATTCCATTTGCGCCTTTGCCTGTTCCTGCGTTGCGCCCGGCTGCAAACGTCCCATCATGCGCAACCACCACTGCCCAGCCCCATACAGCCGCGAACGTTTCGGATCGGAATTGAGCTGCGGCTCGACCGCCAGAGGAATCGTCACATCCTGGGTCGAACCAACCTGCCCCGCTCCATCAAATCCGGGCGGCGTCACACCAATGACCGTGAATGCGACGTTATTCAGATTGATCTGCTTCCCCACAACTGAAGCATCATTGCCAAACCGTTTTTGCCAATACCGATAGCTCAGCACGGCAACCGGACTGGCCCCAGTCTGGTCGTCATCATTTGTCAGCAAGCGCCCGATCATAGGCCGCACACCCAGCCCCGTATGATAATTGCCTGTGGCAACCTGCCCACTGACGACATCGGCTTGCCCGTCCGCCAGCATATTCAAACTGACATTGCTGAACGCGAAGATTTCCGAAAGGGCGTTCTGCTTGCTTTGCTGCTCGCGCATCCGCTGAACAGTCTGATGCGGAAAGGAAGTCCCGATCGTTCCCCCCGTTGCGGGATCATCACGGGTGTTGCCGCTGTAGCTGCCATAACTGAAATTCTTGTTCACTAACGATTGAAACAGCACCAACCGCTCGGGCTCCTTGACCGGCAGCAGCTTCAACAACATCGCATCCACGATGCTGAACAGCGCCGTGTTCGCGCCGATCCCCAGCGCCAGCGACAACACGGCAATCGCCGTGACGCCTTTTTGCTTCATCATCATTCGCAGTCCATAGCGCAGGTCTTGCCAGAGCGTATTCATCCGTCATCTCCTGTTCGTGTTTCAGATAAAGGTCAGCAGCCGCTCGTCATGCAGCGATTGTTTTGGAATATTTTGCTTTGGATTACCAAGCAGCGTGCCAATTTTAGGAAGGCTCTAAACCTTTGAATGACAGAGTTTGAGGACACACGGAAGACTTAGCGAAATGGTGAGCTGTCCGCTTCTGGGATCGTTGGTTCCCAAAATTGAATTGCTGAGCGGAGTGAATCAGCGAAGCAAAACCGATTGAGCCACTCCTGCAGGGCGTTTATACTCCGCGCCGCTCCATCAGCAGCAAGCTTGGCTTTCGAAATTTACAAGTTGTCCTTGCGGCGTTGCCGTCTGATGTGCGGAAAGGCTTTGGCCCTTCCATTCTACCCATGTTCGTAAGTCCAGACAGAACCAATCAAGGGAAAGGCAGTGGCAATGGCACAAGATGAAGCTTATCGAGAAGCGGAACAGAGGATTGAAACAGCGCGGCGGTCAAAGGCGAAAACACTCGATCTCAGCTTCATGCAGCTCTCCGAACTGCCGGAGTCGCTGAGGCAACTCTCTCAGTTGCAGTCGCTCATTCTCTGGGGTAACCAACTGGCCGCGCTGCCGGTCAGCGTCAGCGTCCGCGACCGCAACGGCAACTACGACGCCTATCTG
>CAZXHW010001220.1:0-1960 GCA_964639915.1 uncultured Heliomicrobium sp. | reverse complement strand
TGCTGCTCCACTTGCCGAAAGACGCTGTCCATTTTTTCCCGCACCGATTCCGCGATCACGTAGCCCTGCAACTGCGCGGCATCGTGTTTGACCTGTTCAAATCGGTCCCGCACAGGTTGCAACAGCCGTTCCAGCAACAGTTCGACTTGCGGACGCAACAAATCAAAGACCGGATCGGTTTTCGCGCGTTCGTAATATCGCGGGTCTCCGCTGATCGCCTGTTCCAAATTGGTAATGGCGTCGTCTTGCTTTCCAAGCATGGCTGCGACAGCGGCGTAACGATAGTAGGCGTCGTAAAATTGCGGCTGCAACGCGATTGCCTCTTTCCATTCGGCCAGCGCTTCTTCTTGATGTTGCTGGATCAGGCAGGTCAGGCCGGCGAAATAATGCGCTTCGGCTGCTTGTTGAGGGTCATTGGGCCTGGCGTACTTAGCCGCTTTGCGAAAATAGGTCAGTGCGTTCGGCAGGTTAATGCAATGGTACAGATAGAGATTCGCGATGGATCGCAGCACCACGTAATCAGGGTAGTTTCGCTTTTCCGCTTTCAGAAAATCGCGCAGCGCTTCTTCGTACCAGCCGTTCAAATACGCCCGTTCGGCCCGCGTGCGATAGGCTCTGGCTTCGCGTTCGAATTCCGCCAGCCGGATTTCCTCCAGCACGTCCAGCAAAGCCGTTTGCTGCATTTCCAGCTTCCAGACAATGTCGCCAAGCAAAGGCGAAAAGTCGGCATTCAACCGCGCCACACCGCCAGCCAAATCTTCAAGTTTGAATTCCAGCGTGCGCAATCCTGCGCGCACGTCCTGGCGCACGCGGTTGCGAAGCGCGCCAAGCCCGCCTACCAGCGCCGCTTTGTATTCCTGCTTGCTGAGCGAGAGCTTCAGCGAAGAATCAGCACCAGAACCGCCAAGGCGTAACTTCGCCGGTTCGGACAGCCCCTTTTGTTGATTCAGATATTCGGCCCAGGACACTTGCCCCTGTGGCACGTCCGATAAATTCATATTTTTCCCTTCAGCGCTTACTCACCTCGCAGGGCAATGACCGGATCAACCTTTGCGGCGCGGCGCGCTGGAATCCAGCAAGCCAGAAACGCGACAACGGCCAGCAACAAGGCAATCCCGGCAAACGTCGTCGGATCGGTTGCGCCGACGCCAAACAGCAGGGTTTTCATCAATCGCGTCAGCGCAAATGAAGCCACCAAGCCAAAGGCGATGCCGCTGAATACCAATGCCATTCCGTGTTTCAGCACTAGGTTCAGGGCGTCTTTCGTTTGCGCGCCGAGCGCCATGCGAATGCCGATTTCGCGTGTGCGCTGCGAAACGCTGTACGACATAACGCCGTATATGCCGACCACCGCCAACAGCAAGGAAATCGCCGCGAACGTGCCCAGCAGCCAGGTGTAAAGTTTGGGTTCCGCCAGCGCGCGACCCAGCGATTCAACAGGTGTAGCAATCTTGGCGGGAATGTATTTCGGGTCTATCTGGCCAATGGCACGTTCAACTGCCGCTTGCGTGCTTGCCGCATCCCCAACCGAACGCACAAGCAGCGTCTGGGAAAACCAGGTTTGCTGCGTGTAGGGAATATAGATTTGCGGCAGAACGTTTGCCGGTTCGCCCTGCACCTGATCTTTGACAACACCGACGATCTGGCGTTGTTGTTTGCCGCCCAGATAGTTGTAAGCGATGGATTCGCCAATCGGGTCTTTGCCAGCGAAGTATTGCCGCGACAGTTTTTCGTTGATTAAGACAACCGGCGCTGTCCCTGCGCGGTCAAATTCGTTGAACGCGCGTCCCTTGATCAAGGGCGTTCCCATTGTCTGGAAATAGTTCGCGCTGACGGCGTCGTACAATGCGCGCTCTTCCGCAGGCATGGGATCGCTTACACGGTTGAAGGCAAATTGCAGATAGGCGAACGGCGCACCGGTCATCACGCCTACGCTGACTACACCGGGAACTGCGGCAGC
>CAZXHW010001219.1:0-1961 GCA_964639915.1 uncultured Heliomicrobium sp. | reverse complement strand
TCTTCGGGCCGGTCGGGGCACGACGAAATCTGGATTTGCCAAAGCGATGGTTCCAATCCTGTGCAACTGACGCACTTCAACGGATTGGCGACGGGGTCGCCGCACTGGTCGCCCGACGGCAAACAATTGGCGTTTGACGCGCGGCCTGAAAACCACGGCGATTTGTTCATGATCAATGTTGAGGGCGGCCCGCCGCAGCGATTAACGACGGAAGCTTCGCACGACGTGATTCCCAGTTGGTCACACGATGGAAAATGGCTCTATTTCTGTTCGAACCGTTCCGGCAAACTGCAAATCTGGAAGCGGATGGTCGCGGGCGGCGAGGCCATTCAGCTTACGCAGCAAGGCGGCATGGAAGCCTTTGAATCGCCAGACGGACAGTATGTGTATTATTTGAAAGGACGCGGCATTGCGGGTTTGTGGCGCGTCGCAACGGATGGCACTCGTGAAGAAGCCGTGCCCGAACTTGCAGAAGCGGGGTATTGGCGATACTGGACGATTAACCGCAGCGGGCTGTATTTCGTTCCCGCCAATGAACCGACTCCTTTGCCGATCAAGCATTTCGATTTTGCCACGCGACAAATCAAAACCATCGCCGCCATAGACAAACAACCTTCGTGGCTGACGCCCGGCCTGGCCGTTTCACCCGATGGCCGCCAAATTCTGTTTGCCGCAAACGACCTGTTCGCCAGCAGCATTATGCTGCTCGAAAACTTTCGTTGAGACCTGGCCAGGATAGGAGCGCAGGTGTATCGCCCGCGCTCCCTGGAACGTTCTTACGGAGCGAAGAACCCGGAGATGTCAATGACAATATCGGTAGTTGTGGCGGCGAAGCGTTTGAACGCGCCGTCCGCTCCCAAGCCGACTGTGAAGTGGCGGTTGAAGACTGTGCCGTTTCGGTAGTTTGAGGTTGCAACATTTGGTTGGTTTGCATCGCTCGGCCAGAAGGTCAGGAAGCCATTCGCTGCAACATTGACCGTCGTTGCGTTGCCGACGACGGCTTTGGCTGCGGCGGGGATTCCCGTGCAAGCTCCGGTCGTGGGTTGTAAATAAGCGGTTCCGCCGACCACCTGTGTTCCGGGCGTGAAGCAGCCCGGTTGACTCGCACGGGTGTCGAGCAGGCGGACTGGCGTTGGCAACGGATTGAACAGCAACCCTTGGCCGTTCGAGTCATTCAACTGCGTGCTGAAATAGCCCAGCACATCCACCACCAAATCCGTCGTGGCTGCCGTGTAGATGTTGAACTGGCCGCTTGGCGAAAGGCCAACGGTAAACGGCGCGTTCATGTTGATCCCGGTTTGGAAGTTCGAACTGGCGACCAAAGGTCTTGTCGCGTCCGCGGGAAACAAGGTCAGGAAGCCGTTGGCTTGCGGGTTGACCGTCGTCGCGTTGCCGACCAGCGCCTGCGCTCCGGCAGGAATCAACACACCGTCACAGGTGGTCGTGCCAAGCTGCGTTGTCGTCGAACCAGCAGCGAGTTGCGCGTTGGGCGTAAAGCACGCCGTTTGGCCTGGGCGCGTGTCCATCAATCGAACTGGATGCGGCAATGGGTGGAAATACAAACCACTCGCCGAAGGTGGCGCGTAATAGCCAGTAATGTCCACGACAACGTTGGTGTTGGTGGTGACGTAAATGTTAAAGGCT
This sequence comes from uncultured Heliomicrobium sp., assembly GCA_964639915.1. Taxonomy (GTDB): domain Bacteria; phylum Acidobacteriota; class Blastocatellia; order RBC074; family RBC074; genus RBC074. The sequence continues at coordinate 317 of CAZXHW010001219.1, read as the reverse complement.
CCGTCGCTTGTGCCGAGTCCTACCGTGAAGACGTTATTCAATACTTGATTGGCTGCAAAGTTGGAATTCGCGACCAGCGGACGTGTGACATCGCTGGGGAAGAGCGTCAGGAAACCTCCGCCGGATTCGACGGTCGTGATGTTTCCGGTCAAGGCTTTGGCATTTGCTGGAACCGTCAAGCCGTCACACGTTCTGCCCGCAGCCGTTTGCGTTCGCCAAGTGCCGCCGGAAATCATCGTTCCCGGCGTATCACAGCCTGTCGCTCCAACGCGCGTATCCAGCAATCGCACCGGATGCGCCAGCGGATAAAACTGCAA
>CAZXHW010001218.1:0-1964 GCA_964639915.1 uncultured Heliomicrobium sp. | reverse complement strand
TGTTGCTTGACGTTGGAGACGAAGCTTCAATTGCTAATATAGCCAAATACAAAGAAAGCACGGCCAAGCTGGATGATCCTCGTCGAACGAACGACGAAGAAGCGAAAAAACTGATTGGCGAAGGCAAAGTGATTTACTGGGCTTCGGGTTCGATCCATTCTCCTGAAACCGGCAGCCCTGAAATGCTGATGGAAATGGCCTATCGCCTAGCCGTCGAAGAAACGCCGTTCATCCAGCAGATTCGTAAAAACGTGATCGTGCTAATTACTCCTACCCTGGAAGTTGACGGTCGCGACATGATGGTTGACCTGTACAACTGGCGGAAAGCCAACGAAGGCAAGCGCGCGCCAAGCTTGCTGTATTGGGGAAAATATGTTGCCCATGACAACAACCGCGATTCACTGGGCATGGCGCTGGCGCTGACCCGCAATCAGATGGCGGCGTTTCTGGATTATCACCCGACGGTTTTGCACGACCTGCACGAATCGCAGTCTTTCCTTTACACCTCAACTGGTACGGGGCCATACAACGCTTGGCTGGATCCGCTGGTGATTGATGAATGGCAATCACTGGCGTATCACGAGATCGAAGAGATGACCAAGCGCGGCGTGCCCGGAGTTTGGACACATGGTTTTTATGATGGCTGGGCGCCGAACTATATGTTTTATGTTGCCAACGGCCACAATTCGATAGGCCGGTTTTACGAAACGCAAGGGAACGGTGGCGCGGATACCAGAATGATCACGACCACGGGACAAAATACACGTGAATGGTATCGGCCGAATCCGCCTCTGCCCAGAGTGAACTGGTCCATTCGCAACAACATCAATCTGCAACAGAGCGCAATTCTGCTGGCAATGAATCACGTTTCAAACAATAAGGAAAAATACCTCAACAATTTTTATCTGAAGAGCAAGCGCTCCGTTGCCAAAGCGCGCACCGAAGGCCCGGCGGCCTGGGTTTTGCCGGGAGACGATGCGCGGCCGACCGAAGCCGCCGATTTGGTCAACCTGCTGAAGATGCAGGGCTGCGAAGTTCACAAGGCCGACAAAGAGTTCGAAACCAAAGAGGGCAAATTTCCCGCCGGTAGCTACGTCGTTCGCATGGATCAGCCCTATTCACGGATGGCCGATATGCTGCTCGATACGCAGTATTACAACGTCAACGATCCGCGCCCTTATGACGACACGGGCTGGACGCTGGGGCCGCTGCGCAATGTCAAAACTGTGCGCGTCAAAGACGAAAAGGTGCTCGACGCGTCAATGACCTTGATCAACGGCATGGCCAAAGTCACAGGCAATGTGGTTGGCGCTGGCAAAGCTGGTTACGTCATTAACCACACGGCAGAAAGCGCTCTGGCGCAACTCCGCTTCCGATTGAAGGACGTGAAAATCAACGCCGCCGAAGACACTTTCAAAATTGGCGAGCGTGCTTTCAATGCCGGTTCATACATTATCAAAAGCGAAGGCAACGCGAATGATCTGGACGCACGTTTGAAGAAGGAAGTGACTGAACTAGGCTTGAGCGCCAATGCGGTGGATAAATTGCCCGAAGTCGCGCAACACGCACTGGCGGTCCCGCGCATTGCGCTTGTTCACACGTGGACGAACACGCAAAACGAAGGCTGGTATCGCGTCGAATTCGACCGCCTGGGCATTCCCTACGATTACATTTCGGATCAGGTCCTGGGCAAAACGCCGAACCTGCGCGACAAATGGGATGTGATCATCTGGGGGCCCGTTGGCGGCACGGCGCAATCGTTGGTGCGGGGCATCGCGAAACGTAGCGACAGTGAACCGCCAATTCCATGGCAGAAATCAGACCTGACCCCAAATATGGGCCAATCGCCCGACACTACCGCAGATATGCGCGGCGGAATGGGCATCGTCGGCGTAGCCAACTTGCAAAAGTTTATCGAAGGCGGCGGATTGTTTGTCACTGTTGGTAACAACGCTTCCATTCCG
>CAZXHW010001217.1:0-1966 GCA_964639915.1 uncultured Heliomicrobium sp. | reverse complement strand
TGCAAGGTCCAGCGCGCCGCTTTCATACCCTACGCTCACTAGGTCTCAGTTCCTGGTCAGAAGTGGATGCCCGGCACTTGAACATAATGCTGGAAGCCTGTCATCAATATTTTCTCGGCAATCCCTACGACAGATGGTTCAGAAAACTCGATTACGTTGTTGCTGGCACGCAAGCCTCGTTTTACGATGCGACAGCCTGCCACCTTGATTTGATTCCCTACGCGACGGCCTGCAAATGGACAGAACTGACTTGGCAACAACGGTCATCGCTCCTGACAATTGCCGGCGATACGCTCGCCCTCCTGCTGCGTGATTCGCCTGTGCATACCCTCATCCTGAACGGCAACGCGGTCGTCCAACAATTCCAAGACATTGCCTACGTAAAGCTGGAGAAAGAGGAAATGCCTACATGGTCACTCCCACGGCAAACAAAACCCCATGTCACAGGAATTGCATATCGTGGGGTGGTAGATACGCTTTCAGGAATCTCACTCGGTCATGAGATTCTGGTACTGGGCTACAACCATAATCTGCAAAGCAGCTTTGGCGTCACCACGGCAGTGGTGAATGCCATTCGCGACTGGATCGCACAGGAGACTAGGCAGTGAGACCAAAGGATCAATCGCTTGCCCAACGACTCGAAGCCGAATTACTTGCTTATGATCAGGAACGACCGCTTATAGGGATACGCAATCCCGTTACACGCAACGTTTTCCTGGAGCAACTTGTCGAGAGTGTTCACCGCGTCAAATATGTGGCGGTGATCCGTCGGCGCACCTTGAGCGAACGAAGCGCCGATCCGAATGACGATTTCTTTGATCCGATCAAAGCTGCCATTGTGCAACACCAGAAAGGCGAATTGGACGAAGCATTCTGGTTAGTCTTCCTCTTTGTTCATTTTGGCAAGCACGCGCGCGCTGGCTGGCGCTACATTCGCGATGTCTATGGTCGGTTAGGAAATGGTGAGCGGTGGAACTGGGCCAACACGAGTACCGATCTTCCTGGATTTAGAGCTTGGTTGCACGATCATCACAGCGCCTTAAAGCATAATGGCACTCCTAGCGGCTTCGGCAATCATCGTAAGTACGAAAGCCTCGACGCGTATTCCCCTAATGGAACAGGGTCTGTCGTGGAAAGCTACATCAATTGGGTTGGTCGAACCCACCAGGAACGCATGGAGCAAGCCTGTCAACACACAGCAGGCGATACGCGCAAAGCCTTCGATTATTTGTACCACTCAATGGAAGTGAAACGATTTGGCAGAACCGCTCGGTTTGATTATCTGACGATGATTGGGAAGCTTGGTTTAGCTCCACTCGAACCGGGATCAACGTATATGCAAGGTTCGACCGGCCCGGTAACCGGAGCAAGACTATTATTTGGTGGGGAAAAAGAAGCAGCGCTGAGCGCCGCAGAACTTGATTCCTGGCTGATCGAATTGGATACCAAACTCGGCGTCGGAATGCAGGTACTAGAAGATGCACTCTGCAATTGGCAGAAAAGCCCTACTAAGTTCAAACGCTTTCGCGGGTAATCGCTACATCACCCATTCATACCGACGCTTCAGGCTATTCAATTGGTTCCGCTTAAATTTTCCGAGATGCTGCAATTGTCCAACAATAATGCCCGGGGACACACCAACGTTCATTGCAAATCGGATGACCTGCCGCGAATCCACCCGCAGCGATAACATTTCGGCCTGTAGTGCCGGTGGAACGAGAGTCTGAGCAGCAAATTCGTTGGCTTCTTCCTCTTGCATTGTCTGCGGCGTATCTTCGCCTTCCAAGAAAAATCCTTTTGCACCGTGTAATAACAAATGGGCGGCCTCGTGAAAGAAACTAAACCAGAAATGATCATCCGTCAGGAAACGAAAGCTAAGTAGCAATAAGGCTTTTTTTGTTTTTGTATTATTTGGTGAGCAACGAGAGCGACACCCGGCGGGGCAGCGAACGATTGCGACCGCGAT
>CAZXHW010001216.1:0-1966 GCA_964639915.1 uncultured Heliomicrobium sp. | reverse complement strand
ACTACGGGGAATATTGAAGAAAGGACCCGGGCGGGAAGAGGCCCTAGGCTAGAGGCCGGAAATCACCGTCAAAAATTCGTCGGGGGTAAGAAGTCCATTGATCCGCGGCTTGTCCAAAACCTTCCCGTCCTTGCCCACGAAGACGATCGCGGGAAGGCTCATGACGCCATACTTAGCCAGCAGATCCAGGCTGGCGGGCGTTTCGCTGGTTACGTCCATGCGCAACAACACGAATTATATGGAAACCGGTGTGCTGTCGGCATTGCAACTGACCAGCCAATTTCCACAAATCGTGGTGGAAAATTTCTACAAAAAATCGCGCAACTCCATCGAAGACGGCAAGAACAACGCGCCGTATGGATTCATCATTCCGACGCAGGACAATATGACCGGTGTCGAATTCCTGGTGAACACCCTACGGCTGCAAGGCATTGAAGTCGGACGATTGACGGCAGAAGCGAAGTTGAAAGAAGGCACATTCCCCGCAGGTTCGTTCGTCATCAAACGCGATCAGCCTTACGGACGGCTGGCGAAAATCCTGCTGGAAAAGCAGAACTTCCCAGACCCAAGCTTGCGGACGTATGACGACACTGGCTGGACGATGGGAATGATGACGCATACGCCAGTCATCGAAATCGCAGACAAAGCCGTGCTCAGCGCGCCAGCGGAAACCATTGATAAGCTGGTAGTTAAAGGCGAAGTCAAAGGCAGCGGCACTGTCGCGTACGCAGTTCTGAACTACGGATCGAACAATCTGATTTCGCTGCGCTACCGTCTGAAAGGTTCAAAGGTTCAAGCCAACGAAGCGGCCTTTAAGTCCGGCGACACCGAAATTCCCGCCGGTTCGTTGATCGTTCCGGCCAATGATGCCAGCAAAACCGCCATTGAACAGTTGGGATTAAAAGCCATCGCGTTGGCGGCCATGCCAAACGCAATCATGCACGAAGTTGATCTGCCTAGATTGGCGATGTTTACGACCTGGGGCAGCACACAGGAAGTCGGCTGGGTTCGTCACGCCCTGGATCAGTTCGGCGTGCAATACGATCTGATTTACAAAGAGCGCATCAAGCAAGGCAATCTGCGCGATGCGTATGACATGATTCTGATTCCAAATCAGGCTGGCAGCGGCAAACGGTTGGTATTTGACCGCGATCCCGTACGGAAACCGCTGGCGTACACAAAATCCGATCAGTTCAAATCGCAAGGCGTGTACGGCGAATCTGAAGACATTACGGGCGGAATGGGCTTGGCAGGCGTCGCCGAGTTTGAAAAGTTCATTGGCGCTGGCGGCTTGGTGGTAACGCTGGGAACGGCCAGTTACTTCCCTGCCGAATTTGGTCTGACGCGAACGATTGATGCCGGCCGAACTTCGCCGCAGTTTTACGCGCCGGGGCCGATTGTCGAAGCCGAAATCCTGAAACCGGAACATCCGCTGTTTTATGGCTACACGAACAAAACGATTTCGGTGCGTTACGCCAACGGCCCACTGCTCAACGTTCCCGAACGTGACCGCAATCAACAGGTGTTGATGCGTTTCCCCGGAACCGAGAAAAACGTGTTGAGCGGTTTGGCGCGCGGCATTACCGAAACGCGCAATCGCCCAGCCATTGTGGACGTCCCAGTCGGCAAAGGCCGCGTAATCCTCTTCGCCACCAATCCCTGTTATCGCTGGCAAAATCATGGCGAATTCGGAATGTTGTTCAATTCGATTCTTCACTACAACGATTTCAAACGTTAAATCAGGATCGCCTGCGTTAACCCACAGAGTAAAACGAACAGCAAATTCGTTTTACTCTGTGGGTTAACTTCGAAGACTTCGCTCGTTGACGCCATGTGGAGCCATTCTTATAATCGCGCCTGTTTCTCAAAGACCGGTCGCCCGGATCAATCCACCCGTATCACTCACGGAAAACCACAGAGCAACTGTGTAAGAAGTCAAGAGGTCGCAGCAGAGGTCTGCGGCGGA
>CAZXHW010001215.1:0-1967 GCA_964639915.1 uncultured Heliomicrobium sp. | reverse complement strand
CGACTCATCGGCGTTGCACACCAGCAGCGGCGGCCTCCCCGAGTCGCGGGCGCTCAGCCACTTTCGTCCGGCGGGAAACGCCGCGCCGCCGCGGCCGAGCAGCTTGGAAACGAGCACCTCTTCGACCACCCGCTCGGGACCCATCTCGAACGCCTTGGCGAGGCCGAGGTAGCCGCCGGTCGCGAGGAACTCGTCGAGGCTTCCCGGATCGACCCGGCCGACGCGGGAAAGCAACCGCAACCCTCCGGCCTGATCCGAGGCAACCGCCTGGGGCACCGATCTTTCGGCCGACAGGACATCCGGTGCGCCCGAGATCTCCGGGTCGATTAGAGCCTTGCGGATCGCCGGTATGGTCGCCGGGGCGATCACCCGCTCGCCGTGCTTTTCGCCCGCGACGGAGACGAGCGCGGCGGGCGCCCGCTCGCACAGGCCGAGGCAAGGACTGCGCAGCCACGTGGAGGTCGACGGAATCACCCCGGTCGAGCCGAGTACCTCCAGCATCTCCTCCGCGCCTCGCGCCCGGCAGGCGACATCGTCGCAGATGTGGACCACGATCGGCGGCCGGGGGACGGTAGAGAAGAGACCGTAAAACGAGGCGACGCCGTACGACTCCGCGGGCGGCAGCCCGAGCCGGAGGCTCGCGTAGTTGAGCGCCCCAGGGCTGATCCAGCCGATCCGCGATTGAATCGCATGCAGCGTCGGCAGCAGCCGATGCCGCGCCTGGGCGGGGAGTCCGCCGCCGGAGGTGCGCCCGTCCGCCGCGCTGTCGCGCGCACCGCCGACCCAGCCGCTCGCCGGAGGGCCTAGCTCGGAATCGACGGCGGCGCGCTCGTCTTCGGTCGGCTGATCTGAGGTGAAGTGCAGGTCCAAGCCGGTCTCCCTCGGTTACGCGTGGATCTCTTGCGCCACCCGGTCCAGCCGGATGGCCGTCGCCTTGAACTCGGCGGTGCCGGAGCGCGGGTCGACCGCGTCGAGCGTCAGGTCGTTGGTGGCCATTTGGTCCGGGAAATGGAGCGTCATGAAGGCGAGGCCGGGCCGCAGCCCCTGGTCGAATCGCACCGGCGCGAGCACCGAGCCGCGCCGCGAGCTGATCTTTACGGTCTCGCCCTCTTCCACCCCCCAGCGTTCCCCGTCCTCCGGAGCCAAATCGATCGTCGGGCCGCCGCGCCGCGGATAGTTGTAGCCGCCGCTCTGCACCCCGGTGTTGTACGAATCGAGATGCCGCCCGGTGGTGAGGCGCAGCGGGAACGTCTCGTCCAACGGATCGGCCGGAGCGATCTGCTCGACGCAACTGAAAGGCGCGCGCGGCCCGAGCACCGGCCGCTCCCAAAGGCGCGAGTGAAGAAACAGCTCGCCCGGGTGCTCTTCGTCGTAGCAGGGCCAGGGGATGCCGCCCATCGCCTCCAGCCGGGAGTAGCTCATGCCGGCGTGAACGGGGCTCAAAGCCCGCAGCTCGTCCCAGACCTTCTCCGCCACCGGCTCGCCCCACTCGTGCCCAAGCCGCCGGGCGAGATCGAACATCACCTCCAGATCGTCGCGCACTCCTTCCGGAGGCGCCACCGCACGGCGGACCCGCTGGACCTTCCGCTCGCTGCTGGTGACCGTCCCTTCGGACTCGCACCAGCCGGCCGCGGCCGGGAGCACCACGTCGGCGATCTCGGCGGTCTTGGTGAACAGGATGTCCTGGACCACCAGCAACTCGAGACCCTGGAGCAGCTTGAGCGCCCGGTGGCGGTCGGCCTCGGAGTCGGCCGGGTTTTCGCCGATCACGTAGAGCGTGTCCAGCTGGCCGTGCTCCATCGCCTCGAACATCTGCGATAGGTGCCATCCCCGCTTGGGCGGGATCGTCACCCCCCAGGCGGCCTCGAATTTCGCGCGGAGGGCGTCGTTTTCGACATGCTGAATCCCCGGCAGCCGATCGGGGAGCGCGCCCATATCGCCTCCGCCCTGGACGTTGTTCTGGCCCC
>CAZXHW010001214.1:0-1970 GCA_964639915.1 uncultured Heliomicrobium sp. | reverse complement strand
CGATTGGCGAAAACCGCGTGATCTTCCGACAGGAAAGCTTTGAAATTCGCGCGCGTGTCGTTCAGGCCAGCGCGACGCAATTGACCGTGGTTGTTCCATCGTTCGGAGTTTCGCCCGGTCAGGCGACGATTATCGCCAGTCGTATCGCCAGTGATAGCGCAAAGTCGAACGCTTCGAACGCGCTGGAATTCACCATTACGGAAGAAGCCGGGCCGCCGCCGAAACCGACGCTGGCTTCGGTGGTCAACGCTGCGACCAACCAATCCGCAGGACGTGACGGCAACACTATTCGCGCTGTTGGCACCAATTTCGGGCTGAACTTTTTCAACGTTCAGCAAGGCGATGTGGGCAATGACGAACCGCGACTTTCGCTGTTTTTGTTTTACCAGAACAACCGTTACATCACGTTTACGCTGGCAACCGGCGCGCAAGGTGGCACGCAATTGACCTCAGTTGTTCCCACGGGATTGGCCACAGGACAGGCGCAAATCACCATTGTCACCTTTGATCTGGAAACCGGTTATCTAAGCGACGAAAGCAACACCGCCAATTTCCAGATCACCGTCGGCAGCCTTCGCCACATCAACGAAGACGAACCGAACGATTCGATTGAAACGGCGACGGAACTGACCTATCCGATCATCGTGGATGGCAGCGCGAGGCTGAGTGACCCGGCTGAGTTGGTGATTCAGTTCAACGATGGTTCGACGGAAAAGCTGCACGATCTGTTTTATTTGAACGTGGATGCAGACACGCCGCTGACCGTCACACTGGGGTTTTTACCGACCGCCGATCTGGATTTGTTCATTTTGCAGAAAAATACAGACGGCAATTTGGTCGTGGTTGGCCGGTCAACAAACTCCCAAACCATCGTTGAACAGCTATCTGGGACATTCAAAACGGGTGAATACTACATTGCAGTTGGAGCCTTTGCCGGAAGCAGCGGCTATTTGCTGACCGTCACGCAAGGATTGTCGTTTAGCGAATCGGGGCCGCCAACCAACGTTGGCGATAAACATCCGGCGTTAGTGGAAAGGAAGAAGAACTGAATTAAGGAAGAGCCATAACTGAAGAGCCTTGCCGTTTACTCAATCGAGTGATTAAACGGCAAGGCTTGTGCGCTCCTGGTGAAACCTGGCTTTTACTGCCTCGCCATGATCCTGGCGGAATTTGCTAAACCGCTGCCTTCCGCCCTCGACCAGTTTGCAGGCCAATCGTCAAAATCAGCGACGGCGATGCCGTTTGCCAGCAACGTGTATAGATGTTCTTCAGGGAAGTCGTTTAGGCGAATCAGGCATCGCTCTTCTTCGATTTCGGCAAAGTAAGGATATTCGGGGTCATCGCTTTTCTCCCAAATGACGTTCAGGTCAAGATAATCTTTCACTGCCGTAGCCATAATCTTCCTCCTATCGTTACAAGCCGAGTGACTTGTTGATGCCTTCGTTGGTGCGGTAAGCGCCAGTGATGATCGCTTCGAAGACTTCATCGCCAATTAAACCTGCCTGCCGCAACTGGCCAATCAGAAGCTCAAATGTCGGGCCATCAGGATTGCCATATTTGGACAAGTCTCGCGCCCTCAGGAACTCGACTTCAGTAGCATTACTCATCATTGATCGCGCCGTCAATCGCGCTTCATGTCTGATCCGCCAAGCCGCTTCTGCCCTTTCCTGTGCCGATAAGCCTTGTCGAATCCATTCCTGATTCAACTCGACAATTTTGGCTGTCTGCTGCAAATACCACTGGCGAATTTCGGAATTAGTCACCTTTGCTCTCCCAACATGCCATAAATCAAAATTGAGTCACAAGCTCCTCGCTTCCTTCCCAGACACAACTACACGAAAACCGATCTTATTGCTGCGAATGTCGGGACCGACCCTGCGGCGATAGGCGGAACGACAATCGGTTCGATCGTAACCCCACGAGCCGCCCCGCACGATCCGCGGGTGCTCCTTCGTCGCCACCTTGGGAAT
>CAZXHW010001213.1:0-1973 GCA_964639915.1 uncultured Heliomicrobium sp. | reverse complement strand
AGACCTGATTTTCAGATTCCCGTCCCACATTTTTTGACCTAGTGCAGCTTTTGATGAGGGGAACAATCAATATTCTTCCAGTTTTTGCCCTTCCGGCAGCAACTTGCCTTTCTCCAAATAGCGGATTTTGGAAGCTGTTTTGGCCGCTCCGGGATCATGCGTCACCATGATCAGCGTTTTGTTGAATTCTTTGTTCAGCCTTCCAAGCAGCGTCAGCACTTCGCGGGCGGAATTGGCATCCAGGTTTCCAGTCGGTTCGTCTGCCAGAATTACGTCGGGGTCGGTGACGATGGCTCGCGCAATGGCTACGCGTTGTTCCTGTCCACCCGAAAGCTGGCGCGGCGTGTGATTTAAGCGTTCGCCCAATCCAACCAGTTCCAAAGCGCGTTTGGCCTGTTCGCGACGCTGCGTTTTGTTCAGCTTGGTCAGCTTCAACGGCAATTCGACGTTTTCCATGGCCGTCAGTACAGGAATCAAGTTGAACGACTGAAAGACAAAGCCGATGTGTGTATTCCGCCAGCGCGCGATTTCAGCGTCGCTAAGACCTTGAAGATTCTGGCCAAAGACAGAAATCTTGCCTTTGCTGGGCCGATCCATCGCTGCCATCAGATGCAGCAAGGTTGATTTGCCGGAACCGGATGGACCCATCAAGGCGATGAACTCGCCTTGATGAACTTGCAGGTTGGCGTCATCCAGCGCCACGACATGAAACTCGTCGCGCACGTATTCTTTGGTCAGGTTTTCCGCTTGAATCACAACGTCGCTCACGATTTTGTCCTCACTTTGTCTCCGTCCTTCAAACCCGACGGAGGGTTGATAATCACGTCTTCGCCTCCGATCAAACCTTCGTCAATGCGGACGCCTTGCGAAGTCGTGCCGCCGGTTTTGACCGTGCGTTTGACGGCTTTGCTGTTTAAGTTGACGAAAACTGCTCCATCGCGCACCGCTGAAGCCGGAACATAAATCGAGCGGCTGGCAGCATTTACACCGGTTGAAGTCGCTGCGCCGGGTTTTGGTTCAGCAAGAAAATCCACCGAAGCATTCATATCCGGGCGCAAGTATTCATCCGGATTCAGCACTTTCACTTTGACCTGGACGGTAGCTTTTTGGCGGTTGGCTTCGGGCGAAATTTCTTCGATGTAACCCTGATAACTTCGGTCGCGGTAGGCATCTGTCCGTAAAACGCCGCGCTGTTTTGATCCCAGCCGGGCAAAATCATTCTGGTTGATGTCCAGTTCGACTTGCAGATCGTTCAGGTCAGCCATCGAAACAACGTAGCCTTTGGCTCCCCGGTCGCCGACAAAACCGGTTGTCACGAATTCGCCCTTTTCCACCACTCGTTCCAGAATTGTGCCGGTGATCGGAGCGCGAATGATGGTGTTGGCAAGCTGCGTTTCGGCAAAAGCTACCGCTCCGCGCGCTTGTTGGATTTGTCCACGTACTTGCGCGCTCAATTCCTGCCGCGGGCCGATTTTCACCAACTGATAGGTTCTTTCCAGCGAAGCCACTTGCGCCGCCTGCACATCGTAACGCGCCTTGGCGTCGTCATAGCTTTGCTGAGAAAGTACCTGATCTTTCAACAACTGCGCGGTTCGGTCCAAACTGATTTTGGCATTTGCCAGGTTGGCTTTTTCGCGTTCCCAATTGGCGTGGGCAACTTCCACTTCTTCAGGGCGGGAACCGTTTTGCAGTTCCTGCAATCGGGCTTCAAGCGAAACCAGTTGCCCTTGGGCCTGTTGAAGCTGCGCCCGGTATTCGTCATCTTCCAACCGCGTGATGACCTGTCCTTGTTCAACGCGGTCGCCTTTTTCCACACCAATCCAGGCCACTTTGCCGACGACTTTTGAAGCCACCTGGATTTTGTGATGGGCCACGATGTAGCCGGTAGCGCTAAGCAGAACTTCGCCGACCGGCGTACTGGCCGCTCCGCCGGAGGCAGTTCCGGATTTGGTTACCGTAATCTTCACCGGCAC
>CAZXHW010001212.1:0-1973 GCA_964639915.1 uncultured Heliomicrobium sp. | reverse complement strand
GTCATCAAAGCCATCGTCGTTGCAGGGGCAGCCACGTGGTCGCGCAAGCAATACGACGACATCATCGAACACGCGAAAAAGTTCGGCGCAGGTGGTTTGGCTTATATCCAGGTGCTGGAAAGCGAAAACAAATCTGCGCTGACCAAAACGATGGGCGCGGACGGCGTTGCGAAAATCGTCGAGGCCGCTGGCGCAAAAGTCGGCGATTCGATCCTGATGGTTGGCGGAAAATGGGAAAAAGCGTGCGATGCAATCGGCGAAGTTCGCCTGGAAATCGGTCGCCGCGAAAAACTGATCAACGAAGACGACAACCGTTTATTGTGGGTGACGGAGTTTCCGATGTTCGAGTATCACGCAGAAGACAAACGCTGGTACGCTAAACATCACCCCTTCACTTCTCCGCGCGATGAAGACGTCGCCAAGCTGGATGGCGGCGATCTGGGTTCGGTTTATGCGAAGGCCTATGACCTGGTGCTGAACGGCAAAGAATTGGGCGGAGGCTCGGTTCGTATTCACCGCTCCGACGTTCAGGCGACGGTCTTCAAAGCCTTGGGATTGAGCGAAGAAGAAGCACGCGAAAAATTTGGCTTCTTCCTGGATGCGCTGAGCTATGGAACTCCACCACACGGCGGAATCGCTTTGGGCTTGGATCGTCTGGTGATGCTGCTTGCTAAGGCTGGCTCGCTACGCGATGTCATCGCATTTCCAAAAGTTTCAACGGCTTCGGATATGATGACCGACAGTCCCAGTGAAGTCGCCGCAGCACAATTAGCTGAGTTAAAGATCAAAACGCTAGTAGATAAAACGTAAGGTTTAACATTGTACATGGACAAAGAGCCTGAGTTCAGTCGTGAACTCAGGCTCTTTGTGTTTTTAGAACTTAAAGACAATGCCAACTGCAACGTTAACGTTGTGCTGGCTTTTATCAAAAAACGGCGCGGTAAATTTCGGTTTTCCGGTGATGAAATCGCGAACTTCGCCGCGAATAGCAAAGACGCTTGCCAAGTTCAAATCCACGCCTCCGCCGTAATCAAACGCCCAGGTCGTGTTGGCCGTATCGCCGGTAACGGGTTGACCAGTAGACGTTTGCGCGTCCCCGGAATATCGCCCCATCCCCAAGCCAGCCGCGATGTACGGCGAAATTCCTCCGCCGGGAAAAAGTTTGACTTTTAACCCGGGAGTGAAAAACAACGACGAGTAGCTGTTCGGCAAAACAACATTTGTCACCTTGATTTTGGTGCTGGGAGCGCCAGCAATCAGCAGTTCGCCATACAAAGCTGCGACTTTGCCGTCAACGAATCGGCGACCGTAGGTAATTTCGTAAGACACAGCTCCATCAAACGCGGCTTTGATTGTTTGCACGCCGGTGATTCCCTTGTCGCCGGTTTTCAATCGCCCGACAAGGATCGCAATCTCGCGCTGCTGAGCGCTGGCAACGACGGCAGTGCCAATCAGAACCAGCAGAACCGCGAATAAATTTCTTGTGCGGATCAACTTCATAGCAGAATCCCTCCCTGATCGTTTTTTGGCAACGATCTGATTATGTTGTCTACAAAGGGGTTATTTATGACCGGTTGTATCATCAATCGGCGTTCAATTATCATCAGCCCGCTTTCAAATTCAAACTCGAATAAAACGTAACGCAGGTTTTCCAATCTGCGCGGGTATTTCGCAAAAAACTGTTTGCGCGCCACCCAATGCCTGGGCAGGTTAGAAAACCTGCCCCACATCAATCATCCACAATGTCAAAAATTCGCGTTCTGCCGGACAGTCTTGCCAACAAAATCGCCGCTGGCGAAGTCGTCGAGCGGCCGGCTTCCATCGTCAAAGAGTTGATTGAAAACTCGATTGATGCAGGAGCCAAAAGCATCGAAGTCGCTGTTGAATCCGGCGGACGACGGTTGATCCGCATCAGCGATAACGGCGAAGGCATGTTGCGCGATGATGCGATTCTGGCTTTTGAGCGCCACGCA
>CAZXHW010001211.1:0-1974 GCA_964639915.1 uncultured Heliomicrobium sp. | reverse complement strand
AAGAGCAGGAAATTTCAGCGTTCCAACTCAATATCTGGGATTTTGGCGGGCAGGAATTTCTGCACCAGACACACCAATTCTTTTTCTCCGAGCGGAGCATTTACGTGGTCGTATTAACGGGGCGGCAGGGACGTCCAATGCAAGAGGCAGAATATTGGCTGCGGCTGATTCGCACTTATGGTACAGGCTCGCCAGTAGTCATCGCGCTAAACCAGATCAAAGCGCATCCTTTCACCGTGGACGAGCACTTCCTGCAGGAGAATTACCCGGAAGTAAAAGCCGTGGTGAAAACAGACTGCAATCCGCAATTTGGCATCGCACCGCTGCGCAAGCTGTTAGGTAAACTGGCGGGCGCAATGCCAAGCGTGCGGGAAAAGATTGATCCGGCGTGGGCGAGCGTTCGCAAGCGATTGGAGGAGATGGATGACAGCTTCGTACCTTTTGATCGCTACCGTGAAATCTGCGCTAAACAAGGTGTGAAGGAAGCCGAAAAACAGGAGACGCTTGCGACGATTCTGGATTGCCTTGGTATCGCCCTGAACTATCGAGACGATCCACGACTTCGCGACACCAGTGTGCTAAAACCCCGCTGGCTGGTGGACGGCATTTACACAATCCTGCGCTGGCTGCACAAACAGCAAACAAATGGCGAAATGCGGTTGGAAGATTTTCCCAAAGCCCTGAAAAATAAGAAAACCTATCCGCCAAATATGCACGAATTTCTACTAGCGCTGATGGAAAAGTTCGAGCTGTGTTTCCCAGTGGATGGCGACAAGGACGTGTATCTGGTTCCAGGTTTGCTCGACGCCAATCAGCCACGCGAACTGAAACAATTCACCGGCGGCAAGGCAAAAAAAATTCAATTCCGTTACGAAGATGTCCGTCCGCCCGGCTTGCTGCCGCGTTTCATTGTCCGTTCGCACACCTTGAGCGAACGGCAACCGCGCTGGCTGCGCGGCGTAGTGCTGGCGCGTGGCAAAGCACGTGCGCTGGTTCGCGGCGACCACGAAGGCCGCGTGACAGATGTTTTCGTGCTGGGCGATCAAGCCGACGATCGCGTTTGGCTTTCAGAGTTCGTTCTTTCCGAAATGCGCGTGCTAAATGACAAACTCCCGGTGCGAACTTTTGTGGAAAGCGAAGCTGAGCCGGGAGCGTGGACGGAACTGGAACTGTTGCGCGAAGCAGCAAACAGGCACGAAGCGGAGCGGGCCGAACGCAGCACGGATGGCAGGACGGTGATGATCCCTGTACAGGAAACACTCCGCGAAGTGGAAAGCCCCGAAGCCAGCGCGCCCAAAGACAATCCGCTATCACTGTTTATCTGTTACGCGAATGCGAACGAACGTACAGTGAAGCAATTGATTCCTAGTCTGAAAGTATTGGCTCGTCGTGGTTATATAACTCACTGGCGAGATACAGATTTAGTTGCTGGTGAAGATTGGGACGAAACCATTCTGGAACGCTTGGCGAACGCACAAATCATTCTGTTTATGGTCAGCCGGGAATTCCTTGCCTCCGATTACGTCACCGAGAAAGAACGGCCGCTGGCAATGAAGTTGATAGGAGAACAGAAGGCGATCGTGGTTCCGGTGCTTTTGTCTGCTTGCACCTGGGAGCAAGAAGACTTTGCCAAACTGGTGAACCTGCCTCGAAAAGACAAACCTGTTTTCTCTTTTACACGGCGCGATGACGCGTGGAAATTGGTGGAAGAAGGACTGACAAAAGCAGTGGAACAAGCGCGAGGATTTTCCCAATCGTCTTCGCCCAGGCTGCGATTTCCGGCTGATGATCGAATGCCGTAACTTCACGTAACTCAACAAAAGGAAAACCTATGATCAAACGAAACATTTTACTGGCGGCCTGGGTTTGCTGCGCGCTATTTGCCATCGCAGCCAGAGCCGAAATGCGTAAAGACATTGAATTCGCCAAACCTGGAGGCTTTAGCCTGACGCTTGACGCCTACGTCCCGGATGG
>CAZXHW010001210.1:0-1983 GCA_964639915.1 uncultured Heliomicrobium sp. | reverse complement strand
AAAGCCTCCTCAGGAGAATGTAGAACCAGGCTGAAAGCCTGTCAGTTGCGGTGGAACAAGCCAGGGCAGTTCATTCCACATGCAGTTTTAGGTTTCTTTGAGATGTATAGATTGCGTCAGTGTGTCCATCAAAGTGGCAGAGAATCTCATGCGGCTCGGAAGGGTGTCAAGCTTTGGGGGTTTTCGTTTACATCGTTTGAGGGTCTTGCTCATCCGGAACTATGAGCTTCTGACATCTTACCAACCTGACGCGACTAAATCTTTTTCCTGCGCAAAGCAATTGCAACGCAGCACCGCGTTAATGATGCGTCAGCTTGATATTAGCCACGATGCGCGGAGTTTTGGTGTCGCGGTTGACCAGAATATAGGCTGGCGGTGGCGAACTTTTCCGGATGCGGACGCTACGTGTGCCTTCTTCCGCGGTGAGTTTGATCCCAACGTTCAGATTGCCAATCCGGTTGACTTCGGTTTCGCGCGCAACTTCGTCATACAGTTTGGCGTCCACGGCGACTCCATCCAGACTGGGACTGGGCACAAAGTTCGGCAAGGGGCGTTCGCTGAACAGCAGGGTCAAGGTTTCTTCCGCAGGATTGCCGTCAAATTCGATCTCACCTTCTTCCGGCAGCCAGAATGCTTTGTGCGCTTTCAGATAATTGTTTCCGCCCTGCACGTGGGCATTCGGAAATAACAGCATCGGCGCTTTGCCGTTTTCACGGCTGAAAATGTACAAGTACCCATCAAGGTTGGTTTCCACCAGCAGCCGCACGCTATCGCCGGATCTGAAGCGCTCTTCGGTGCTGACGCGAACAAATTCGCCGTTGATGTTTTTCTTGAACAGCGTATAGCCGATTCCCAAACCAGAGTTTCCGGATTGTTCGATCTGCACAGATGGCGCGGGCGCAGTTTGAACAGTGCTGGGTTTGGTCGTTTTCGGTGGAGTGACAGCCTTCTCCCGTTTTTCCAGCCGTCCCCGACTTTCCAGCCACCCGCCGCGCGTTTGATCTTCCTGGGCTGTGACGGGCAAATAAATGGCAAAGAGCGTTAGCAATAAAGTCGCAATTCGTTTTTGCATCTGCATGGGTTTCGTTCCTATTGAATATGCTTCAGTTCGATTCGATAAAACGAAGCTTGGGAAAGTTCAGCGTCTTGCCACAAATTGAAAATCACTTCCTTGCCGAGCTGGTTTCCGGAGGCTTTCAACTCGATGGCATTGGCTTTCAGCCAGTTGGAGATGGATTCGGCTTTGTCCGATTTGAGAATCGAGCTTCCTTCCCATTTTCCGCTCCGCTCAACCGTAATTTCGTCCGAGGCAATCATTCCCGCCAGCGAACTTTCAGCTCCGCGCGGCACATAAAGTATCCAAAATCTTTCCAGTCCGACGTTCTCATCCAGTACGTACCAGGAATCTCGCGGCAGTACGATCCAGCGGTCAGCAGCAGAAATTGCCGCCTGCCCATTGGAGTTTGCGTCCAGCCAGCGCCACGAATGATCGTCGTTTTCCAGCATCAGGTAGACCGCGCCGGGACTGGCAAGATTGAATTCAAAACTGATGCGCTCTCCGGATTTTACGGTCAGGTCTAAGGGCAAGGTTTTTAGTTTATCCACCTGGTCTTTTCGCGTTACCCGAAAGTTCATCACATCCAGGTGAACCAATGGCGCGCTTGGCGTGGCCGGTATAGGGCTTGGCGAAACTGTGGCGGTTGGAGTCGCGGCCACTGGTTGATGATCGCGACTGGCAAAGAGCCACAGACCGGCAGCAATCAATACCAGAAGCAATGATGGCAGACCGATCAGCAAGGTCCAGTTTGTTCTTTTTCCGGTTTCGTCAGGAACTGAAGAAGGTTTTGGTTTCGCCAGGCGTGTGGTTTCGCCTTTGGGTTGAGGTGCCAGCTTGTCAGTTGGCGCAATGTATTCGGCGTAAGCCTGTTCCAGCTCTTTGGCAAACTGCAACGCAGTTTGCTGTCTTTTTTCTCGGTCTTTTTC
>CAZXHW010001209.1:0-1990 GCA_964639915.1 uncultured Heliomicrobium sp. | reverse complement strand
GCTTCACAGGATCGGTACATGATCCGCGAAGTCGAAAAATTGCGGCAAACGCCTGTTGCGCAGCTTAGCCTGATTGATCGCATTCGTCGCGGCAAAATCTTCGCGCCCTTCATCGTGTTTTTTTATTGCCTGATTCTGAAAAGATGTGCTTTGGATGGATGGCCGGGATGGTATTATGCATTACAGAGAGCCTTGGCAGAGGTTCTACTGGCTGTACGGCTGATTGAAAACGAAAAACTGAGTCCACAACCAGATATTTCCGGCAACGACCGGATTCCTTCAGAAAATCTGCAAAAACGCGGCCCCTTCTCATTGAAAGATTCGAACTAAATCGAAAAGCAAAACTTTTTGAATTGTTACGGACAGCCCCGATTCACGATTTACAATCAGATGGTACTAAACCGGCATTGCCCGGCTGCTGTAAATCCTGAAAACCAACTCAGTTCTATTTCAACGATGTGTTGGTTTGTGATTTTCTCCCCCGTCATCACTCTACATCTGATCATTAAATAAAAGGTTATACGTGTATATTCTTGGCATTAACGCTTATCACGCTGATGCTTCGGCGGCCATTCTTTGCGATGGCAAGCTTGTCGCTGCTGCTGAAGAAGAACGTTTCAATCGAATTAAACATTGCGCCGGATTTCCGTATCAGGCGGTGAAATATTGCCTGGAAACGGCGGGCATCAAACCCGAAGAGCTAACGCACATTGCCGTCGCGCGCGACACGCGGGCGAATCTGGACAAAAAACTGCTGTATGCATTGAAGATTCCGCAGATGGCGTTGCGGCGATTGGCTCCGCAAGGGAAGTTTGCGGGAATCAAAGAAGATGTGGCCAAAGCGCTGGATGTTGATCCGGCAACGCTGACTGCCGAAGTCAATCGCGTCGAACATCACAAAGCGCATCTGTCCAGCGCGTTTTACGTTTCGGGTTTTGAAGACGCGGCGCTGTTGTCGGTTGATGGCCTGGGAGATTTCGCCAGCACAATGTGGGGTGTTGGGCGCGGCACAAACATGACGGTTGACGGTTCAATCGCGTTTCCGCATTCACTTGGGTTTTTCTACACCGCGCTGACGCAGTATCTGGGTTTTTGGCGATACGGCGACGAATTCAAAGTGATGGGTTTAGCATCGTATGGCCAGCCGGAATTTCAGGAAGAATTCGCCAAAATCGTTTTGCTGGAAGGTCAGAACGGCAAACCCAAATTCAATCTCGGCCTGGATTATTTCGTTCACCACAAAGTCGGTTCGGACATCACCTGGGAAGAAGGCATTCCCGTCATCGGCAAGCTGTTTTCCGATCACCTGGAAAAACGCCTGGGCGCAACACGCGAAGCCGGAGCAGATGTGACGCAGCGTCATTTCAACGTAGCGGCTTCGTTACAGGCACGGCTGGAAGATTCCGTGATGGCGTTGCTGAACAAATTGTACGAAATGCACGGCGTCAAGCGCGTTTGCCTGGCGGGCGGCGTTGCGTACAACTGCGTCGCCAACGGAAAGATTTTTGACCGAACGCCGTTTGAACAGGTTTATGTGCAGGCTGCGGCGGGCGATGCGGGCTTGGCGATTGGCTCAGCGTTTTATGTTTACCATCAGGTGCTGGGGCAGCCGCGCGATTTCGTGATGAACCACGCGTATCTGGGGCCGGAGTTTTCAAACCAGAAAATTCGTGCAGCGCTGGACGGGATTGCGAATGGCGAATTGCGGATTGCGGAATTGTCCGATGAAACCATTGCGGCAGAAACCGCAAAACGAATTGCCGACGGCAAGATCGTTGGCTGGTATCAGGGACGGCTGGAATTCGGGCCGCGCGCTTTGGGAAATCGTAGCATTGTGGTTGATCCGCGCCGCGCTGAAATGAAAGACATTCTGAACAGCCGCGTCAAACATCGGGAATCCTTCCGTCCCTTTGCGCCTTCGATTCTGGAACATCGCGTTGGCGAATATTTCGAACATTCGCATCCGTCGCCGTTTATGTTGATGGCCTAT
>CAZXHW010001208.1:0-1996 GCA_964639915.1 uncultured Heliomicrobium sp. | reverse complement strand
GCGGATTCACGTGCGGTAGGAACAGCCGTTAGCGGTTAGCTGTTAGCCATTAGCTATCTCCCTGCTGCGGGCTAACAGCTAATGGCTAATGGCTATTCGCTTCATTGCAATCATAGACTTTGTGTTAACCAGTAATCGCAGCACTTCCTCATCATTGCTGTGGGTTCTTTTTTAGGAGGAACGCATGAGAAAACGTAGTTTCGGCATGACCATCGGCAGCCAAAGCTTAAACCTGGGCTTGAGCCTGGCGATGATCCTCACCAGCAGCTTGGTCCCAACGCTGGCCCGCCCCACCAAAAACACCCTCGCAACCTCACTCGCGCCTGGTGCGATTGGCATCATTCAATCCAACGGCGTCGTCACCATCAACGGACGTGCGGCCAACGGCAGCTACACGCTGTGGGGCGATGAAGTCGTCCAAGCACAGGCCGAAGCAAAAATCGTGTTTGGCGCACTCGGCGAAGTGAACCTGTCGCCCGGCGCGTCCGTGCAACTCAAAATGGAAAATGCCAAGCTGCACGAAGCCGCAGGCAGTCAGGCCTTCGCAGCGCGGTTGCTGGCCGGAGAAATGAGCGTCAAGCTCGTCGGCGATTCCGGCGCGCTGGTTAATTCCGTAGACTCCGAATTCACTGCTGCCAGAGGCGCGCATTTCAAAGTGGATTTGCGGCATGGTCGTGCAATGGTGCTGACCACCAATGGCACCGTACTCGCCAATACGAGTGCCAACGTCGCCAAGCCGCTGGAAAACAAAACCGTCACATCCACCACGACCAAAAAGGACTCGCAATATCTGGCCACGAAGAAGCTGGAAAAACTGATCGGCAGCTTCAAGCTTAGCGTGCCGCCAGCGGTCGTCGCAGAAGCGGGGCGGCGCGAAAAGGCGCTGGAGGATTTGCAGCAACGACGGCAAGCGTTCATGAAATCCATTTCGATCTCCTCCGCAGGCACCTTCTTTGCCGAACGTGACGAACGCAACACAGGACGCGGCACGACCAAGCCGGTCGCCACGCCTACGCTGTCGCGCACGATTGGCGCGGCGGAATCGCTGCACGGCATGCTCGTGAACGGCAAACTTACATCGGGCCGTGCCATGCTGTGGGGCGGCGAAGTCGTCGAAGCGCCGCAGGGTTCCGGCGCACGACTGTCATTCACCTCCATCGGGCAAGTTGTGCTGAACAGCGGCACGAAGGCCAGGCTCTCGATGGAAAACGTGGGGCTGGCCACCACGATGCAAGCGCCAACACGCGTGCTGGCGACGCAATTGCTGAACGGCGATGTGCAGGTGCGCTTTGATCCGCAGGCCAGCGGCTATGTGCGCGCGGGCGATTCGGTAATGGCCGCCACGCGCGGGGCGAACTTCCGCGTCGAGATGCGCGAAGGCAATGGAGCCGTAGACGTGATGAACGGATCGGTCATGGTCATCGGCAATTGGCCGCTCCTCGCGCCGCCTGTAACCAAAAACGACGAAGGCAAAACGCGCCTGGAAACCAAGACCTATAACTTGCGCCCAGCCAACCTGAATGGTGCGATTCAAGTAGGCGTCAACCAATCGCACCCGGTGCAAATGCGCGTTACAGATGAATCGAATCGCCCGGTCGCGGACGTGCTGGTGCGCTTTACGCTGCAAGGCGCAGGCACGCTCGGAACCGCCGTTGTCGGATTGACCAGCGCCGAAGTTCGCACAGATGCACGCGGCATTGCGACGGTGCCGTACAACGCCACGTCGGTCACCGGCCTTTCGACCATTACTGCCGAAGTGCCCGGCACCAATGCAACCACGAAAACAACGGCAACGGTCACCAACAAGCCGCCCTTCCGCTCGTGGCAAGGCGGGTTGCCCGCGCTCGTCGTCCTGGGCGCAGCCATCGGCCTTGGCGTAGGAGTTTACGTGATCCAGGAAAATCGCGCGCCGCTCATCTCTGGCAGAGGCGACGCGGTCATCCTGCCGTAATTCCCGGCTGACAATTTGGAACCGACAACAAAGCGTTTGGCAGAG
>CAZXHW010001207.1:0-1999 GCA_964639915.1 uncultured Heliomicrobium sp. | reverse complement strand
ACGGTTACCCAGGACGTCGCGTTGGTTGACGACCATCCACAACCTGCCGTCGCGGTGACATTGACACTTCCGCTGCCTCCGCTGGCTGCGATAGTGAAACTGGTCGGGCTGACGGTGTAGCTGCAAGCCGCGGTGGCCACTGCTAGGGAAAAGGTTCGCGTCGTGGTTGTGTTGGCCGAATCTCTGGCCATAACGGTAACCGAAAATGTTCCTGCCTGACTTGGCGTCCCGGAAAGAAAACCTGTTGTCGTTAGCGACAAACCCGGAGGAAGCGATCCACTGTAAATACTCCAGGTGTAACCGGGAACACCTCCAGAAGCCGACAACGCCTGAGAGTAATAACTTGCCAGTTGGGCGCTCGGCAGCGTTGATGTCACGATGCTCAGCGGTGTGGTGCCACTGCTACTGCCGGGATAAATGAACTGGATTGCGCTCATGTCATCCTGCCGCAATCCGGCGCAGCGTCCATCGAAATGCGCATAGGCATACATTGTCGCCGAAGAATCAAGCGAATGGCCTATGCCCAGCGCGTGGCCAAGTTCGTGTGTGGCAATTTCCTGCACGTTGCAACTGCTGGTGAAATGGCAGCTTGCGTACGGATTGAAAGACATGTTGGCTTCAATTGCCTTGAAAAACGTGATGCCGTTTACGACTCGATATTGAAATGGGTTGTATTGGACGATACCGGCTGCCGCCAAAATGCCGGAACAGCCACCACCGGGAGGGGAAAACGGCGAGTAGTTGTCACAGTTGTTAAACGAGATAGTGTTTTCGCCGTCTGCTACCAGCAACCCGCAATTGCCAGTGGTGCCGCCATTGCTGACACGCATGCCGGAACCGCTGACATTTGACCAGGCATTTAATGCCGCGCTGACGTCATTGATGATTGTCGAAGTTGGCGCGCCGGAAGGATTGATTTTGAAAACGACAGGTTGATTGCTATCCGGCTCAAACCAACGTGGCGGTTGATTTGGATTGATGAAGGTAAAGTTTGGCGCTGGTCCCAACCCGCCACCGGTTATTTCCTGCGGACGTTCACGAACTGCCTGAATTCCATAAAACCTGGTTTCGTGCTGAGCTGCTGCCGCTTTCGTCGCTGAAATGCGTGAACGAAGCATTGCCGCAAATTCCGAAAAATCAGCGCGATCGGTGATCGGGCCGCTTTGAGACCGCCCGACAACACTGACATTGGCATTGGTCGCATCTCGCGTAACCGTGATCTTGCCAGTTCTTTCGCTGCTGGTGACGGAATATTTTCCTAAAAACCAATTGTGAACGCGCAAACTGCCGTCAGCCCATGTATCTAAAAACAGCACAACATCTTCACCCGCTTTGAATTCCGGTGTGCCGAAGATGATGCTTCCGCGACTGCCCGAAACTCCTCCGGGTTCTTTGATGATGATATCTCCGACAGTGATCTTGCCTTTGAAGACTTCCTGAACCCTCAGCGTGATGTATGTGAAAACAACATCGTGTTGTCCGTCCAAACCGCTGGTGACGGAAACAACCTGGCCTCGCACGATGGCGCGCGCGCCAATAATCATTTCATCATCGCTTGGGATGACAACACTGGTGGCTGAAACAACACTGAATGCACTCAAAATACAGAAAAGAAAAAGAGAAGACCTGAGAGTGACTTTCCTGAAAAACATATATTCTCCTACACTAAGACGCTGGCGCTAATTGGCCCCCGGGCATAAGCGTCCGGAGTGCGCCGCGTCACTACACATAAAATGACAAAAGAGTTTTCAAACTTGTGTTCGTCGCAAATCCGGGGCAGAGAATCTGTTCAACCAGACATTATGAAAGCCTGTGCTGACGCGGGGGCGATGAAGAAGTTCTGCAACAGGGTCGCGCCGCTGAGGTTGAGGACGTAGGGCGCCGGTCGGGCGCCGGCGGTGGTCGCCGCAGCGCCGCACGCCGCGAGCATCAGCGCCAAGGTGGTCTTGTTCGTCTTCATGATGGAACCTCTCTCCAAGGGTTTGTCGGTCTCGCCGGC
>CAZXHW010001206.1:0-2006 GCA_964639915.1 uncultured Heliomicrobium sp. | reverse complement strand
CGGAGATCACTGGCTTTGATTTGCGGCATGATAGGGATTACACCGACATCAACACCAATGTGACCGTAGAGATCAAACCGTTGCATGAAGTTCTGACCGGGCAGGTGCGACTAGGGCTGTGGATTTTGTTGGGTGCGGTGGGACTGGTGTTGCTGATTGCCTGCGTCAATCTGGCGAATTTACTATTGGCACGGGCGGCGGGGCGGCAATCGGAATTGGCCATTCGCACCGCGTTGGGCGCAAGTCGCGGACGCATCATGGGGCAGATGCTGACGGAATGTTTGTTGCTGAGTCTGGGCGGCTGCTTGTTCGGTCTGTTGCTCGCCCAACAGGGATTGCGGGTATTGACGCGCACCAATGCGGGCAATCTTCCGCGCGCGGACGAGATTCACCTCAACGCTTATGTGCTCGGCTTCACGCTGTTGCTTTCGTTGCTCACGGCACTGCTGTTTGGGTTGTTGCCGGCGTGGCGCTCCTCGCGCCTTCAACTGGTCACCGCGTTGAAAGAAGGGCGCAAGGGCGCGACAGGCAATCTGGTCAATCGGCGCTGGCTGGAAGGGTTGATTGTTGCCGAAATTGCGCTGGCGTTGATTTTTCTGGTCGGCGCAGGCTTGTTGCTGCGCAGCTTTCAGGCGGTCAGCGAGATTGATCCCGGCTTCCAAACACAAAACCGCTTGACCCTCTCGTTGCCGTTGCCAGCTACAGATTATCCCGATGAAGCGGCGCAGTTCCGCTTTTATGAAAAAGCCCTCGCCAGCGCGAATGCTGTGCCAGGCGTGCAGCGCGCGGCTGCCGCGAGTCGGTTGCCGATGATCGGGTTGGCGGGGCTGGCGTTCACGATACAAGGGCAGCCGGTGCAACCCGGCGCGAAACCCGATGCCGATTATTTCACCATCAGCCCGAATTACTTTCGCACCCTCGGTCTGCCGTTGGTGCAGGGGCGCGAATTCACTGAACATGACAACAAGAATGCCGCCGAGGTCGTGATCATCAATGATGAATTAGCGCGCCGCTATTGGCCCGCGGGTGACGCGCTGGGCAAACGGTTGCAACTTGCTTCAGAAACGACCCGCTGGCGGGAAGTGGTAGGCATTGTCGGCAACGCTCGGCAGTCCGGCTTGGAGGCCAAAATCGAGCCAGCGATTTATGTCCCGCTCGCCCAGAACTGGTGGGCAAATGCGTTGCGCAACAGCTATCTGATTGTGCATACACAAACCGATCCCGTCAGCCTTGCGCCTGCGTTGCGTCAGTCCCTGCGCGCCATAGATGCCGGAGTTCCCGTCACGCAGGTGCGGACGTTGGGCGATATTATTGCTGACAAACTGGCCCCGCGTCGCTTCAATATGAGCCTGTTACTCGGCTTCGCTGTGGTGGCCGCGCTGCTGGCGTCCGTCGGGATTTATGGGGTGATGTCCTACAACATTGCGCAACGCACCAATGAAATCGGCGTGCGGTTGGCGCTGGGCGGCAAACCGACAGACATTCTGAAACTGATGCTCAGCGATAGTGCCAGGTTGACGGCGCTGGGATTAGGGCTGGGATTAATCGGCGCTTTGGGGCTGACACGTGTAATGAAGAGTTTGTTATTTGGGGTGGGTGTGGCAGACCCGCTCACGTTTATTCTAGTGTCCTTGTTGTTGTCCCTGGTCGCACTGCTGGCCTGTTATATTCCGGCGCGCCGGGCGACCAAAGTTGATCCGCTGCTGGCGCTGCGCCACGACTAAGCCGAAAGCGGAGGCGCTTGGTTTATGAAGATCGCTAAGGAGAAGCAATCATGCACTTACCTTTACTTACCTGTGCGGGCGGCACGTTAGTTTTACCCGACCGAAAGCTGGTTTTAGTAGATCGTCAGACGGGCGGCAATCTGGTCGTCAATCCGCCGCGCGTGGTGTGGGAACGCAGCGAATTGACGGCGGCGGAGTTAACATACTGGTCGTTTTTGGTCGCCGCCGCCGGGCGCGCAATGCTGGATGTGCTGCCGCAACTGGTCGGCGGCTGCATCAACT
>CAZXHW010001205.1:0-2020 GCA_964639915.1 uncultured Heliomicrobium sp. | reverse complement strand
GTCACCATCGGCCACGCGCACTACCAAAGATAGCCAATACTTTTTCATCAACGGCCGTTACGTCCGCGACAAAGTCATCAGCCGCGCACTGATCGAAGCCTACCGCGCGATGATTCCTGCGGGCGTTTACCCGTCGGCGATGCTGTTTGTTGAAATGCCGCCGCACGAAGTTGACGTGAATGTCCACCCGGCCAAAACTGAAGTCCGATTTGTTCGCGGAACGATTGTGCATGATTTGATCCGTGATGCTGTGCGCTCCGCCATTGGTTCGTCCAAAGCCGCCGTGACCTTCTTTGCCAAACGTGAGCCTGAAGCTGCCACCAAACCACAGGAAGTTTTTCGCTCACACCTGTTTGATGAAAAAGCGCCGCAGATTTCCCGCGAAGAATTGCGTTCGGCTTTCCGGCTTCAAGCTCCGCCGCCGATTCCCCAGCAATCCAGAATTGATTTGGCCGGCAATGTCTCAATAGATGCGGAGCAACAGACAGTCAGTATCGCTGGCGATCGTGAGTTGATTGACCTTGACGCTGAACCAGTCAGTACCGCGACCGGTAGGGAGCGAGTTGACCTGGAAACGTCCACTGCCGAAGAAGCTCAACGAATCGCCGAGTCGCAAGTTGCAGTCGAACCTGACCCGATGCAGCTTTATGGTCATCGGCTCGGCTGTCTTGGCGCCAAAGCCACTGACTCAAACTCTCAACTCAAACCGGCGCAAAACCTGACGCTGATTGCCGACGAAGTGAATCCGCTTGGTCAAATGCACAACAGCTTTATCATCGCCACAGATCGAACTGGTTTGCTGTTAATTGATCAGCACGTCGCTCACGAACGCATCCTGTTTGAGCAACACTGGAATGCGCTGCGCCGAAAGAAAGTCGAAACGCAGCGGTTGTTGATTCCTGAAACCCTGGACTTGTCTCCGGCACAAGCCGCCGTCTTCGATCAGTTGTTGCCGGAACTGGAAGAAAACGGGTTCGAGCTTGGCCGGTTGTCTGGCCGCACCGTCGCCATCAAAGCCGTCCCCGCAATGCTCGGCCCAGGCGTCGCTCGCACATTGTTATTGGAATTGCTGGACGCGATTGAAGATAACCGCAGAGGATTGTCGCTGGACGAAATCCGCGCAGAAATCGCTGCCAGCTTGGCTTGCCGCGCAGCGATCAAAATCAATATGACTTTAGCGCCGGAAAAAATGCGTTGGCTGATTGACGAACTGATGAAGAAAGAAAACCCCGCCACTTGTCCGCACGGTCGCCCGATTATTCTGCGAATCACCGCTCGCGAAATCGAGAAAGGTTTTCAGCGGACTTAAAGCGAAGAATTTCAACCACAAAAAGCTCAAAAGTCACAAAAGAGGTTTTGGATTTGTTATGTGTCTTTTGAGCTTTTTGTGGTTTGTATTTCGGCTGGCTCAGTTACCAGCTAGCCAATCGCCATCAAACTGCCTGAAGTACGGAAGTACATGACACCTTGCGAAATTGCAGGCGTTGCCAAGCAAGGTTCGCCCAGATTGTTTTTCGCCAGCACTTCCAACTTTGGCCCGGCTTTAAGCGTGTAAACCACACCGTCTTCGGTTGGGCAGTAGATTTTGCCATCCGCCGCCACCAGCGAAGCCGAGCAAACGGCGTCCTGTCCCAGCCGTTCCTCAAACATCTTTTCACCGGTTTTGAAATCAAAACAGCGCAGCAGGCCGTTGTAATTGGCCACGTACAAATAGCCGCCATACATCACCGGTGTGGAAATGTAAGCGCCGCCGTTCGGCACGCTCCAGGCCACGCCATCGTTGCTGGTTGTGCCGTCCGCCAACGAAATGTCGCCCGTCGCCGAAGGGCGAACCGCAAACAGCGGCGTTTTCCCACCGTGAGAATTCGTCAGGACAATTAAGCCATCAGCGACAAACGGCATCGGCACGGGAATGTCTCCGCCACCTTTCAGCCGCCAGAGTTCCTTGCCGGTTTCCAAATCGTAGGAAGCAATGTACGGATAGCCGTTGGTGACGATTTGTGTGCGCGTCCCGTCCGAA
>CAZXHW010001204.1:0-2024 GCA_964639915.1 uncultured Heliomicrobium sp. | reverse complement strand
GCAGCCGATGGTTTTCGTCAATGCCGAAATGCGCGTCCCAGGACTCCTGCTGGTGGCCTCCACCGTGATAAAGCTGGATGAAGCGCACGCCGCGTTCGACCAATCGCCGAGCCGTCAAACACTGTTTGCCGAAAAAGTCAGTGTGCTTTTCGCCGATGCCATACAGCTTCTTGGTCGCTTCGGATTCTTTGCCCAGGTCAACGGCTTCGGGCGCGTGCGACTGCATCTGAAATGCCAGTTCATACGAAGCGATGCGCGCGTCAAGATCACTGTTCCTGCCGTGCAGTTCTTTGTGTTCCTGGTTGAGCTTCTGGATGAAATCCACTTCCTGCCGTTGCAAATGCGGATCAACCCATTTTGGCGGATTCAGGTCAACAATCGGCGTCGCGCCTGGACGAAAAGACGTTCCCTGAAACGCCGCAGGCATAAAGCCCGATGACCAGTTTGGCGCTCCGCCAATCGGGCCGCCTCGCCAATCGTACATCACAATATACGCGGGCAGATTTTGGTTCTCTGTTCCCAAGCCATACGTTACCCATGAACCCAGGCTTGGATTGCCAGGGCGGATATTGCCGCTGTTCATCTGAAAGATCGCAGGCGAATGGTTATTGCTTAGGCAATACAGCGAGCGAAGCACGCACAGTTCATCGGCGACGCTTCCCAAGTTTGAATACAGTTCGGAAATATCCACGCCGCCATGGCCGTACTTTTTGAACTTGTACGGCGACGCCATCAGATTGCCGTTCTTGTTGAAGGTTTCCAGCTTATCCAAGCCGGGCAGCGGTTTGCCGTGATTTTTGGTCAGCGCGGGTTTTGGATCGAATAGATCAACCTGGCTCGGCCCGCCATACATAAACAGAAAGATGACGGACTTAGCTTTGGCCTTGAAGTGCGACGCTTTCGGAGCCAACGGATTTGTGTCGGATGAATTTGGCGGCGCCGCTGGCGTTGCTGCTAAGAGGCCATCCTTGTCCAGCAAGGAACTCAGCGCCAAGCCGGAAAACCCGGCTCCGGCTTTGAAGATCAATTCACGTCGGGTCATTGGTTCAGGCGAAAGAATCGGAAGTGAATCAGTTTTTTTCATGGTTGATTGCCAAATTGTTGAAGTATTTGAAGTAGCGCCAGGAACTTTGACGCCGTTTGGACATCAATGCGAACGAAGTTTACAACGCGGCTTTCACACCGCCAAACCGATTGCCAACAGATCATAAAAGTTTTGTACTGCTTGACCAATGAAGCCAAGCACTTAATGATTCGCCCAGCTTCACAATGATTACTCTGCTCAATCCAATCTGGCTGATTTTGGTAATTCCCTTGGCTGCGGCTTGGTGGCTTTGGAAACCAGCTTCCAATTTTTTACGGTATGCGCGGTTGGCGCTGCTAACGCTGATCTTGCTGGCGCTGTGCGGTTTGGCTGTCAAACTTCCCAGCCGAGCCGGAACCGTAGTTGTCGTTGCAGATCGCAGCCTTTCGATGCCTGCCAATGCAGAAGCCGCAGAACGAGAAGCCATTGAGTTGATCCAACGTGCGATGAGCAGCAACGACCGGTTGGCAGTGATTTCATTTGGCCAGAATTCCACCATCGAACGCTCGCCACAAACCGGCGCGTTCGCCGGATTTACCAATCGCATCGAAGCGGATGCTTCCAACCTGAATGAAGCCGTTGAAAAAGCTCTGTCGCTGATTCCAGCGGATGCGCCGGGAAAAATTCTGGTGATTTCCGACGGACGCTGGACGGGCAAAGACCCTGCGGATGCTGCGGCTAGGGCGGCTTCGCGCGGCGTAGCGATTGATTTTCGTTCGTTGCAACGATCCGTTGCTGGCGATCTGGCCATCGCGCAAATTGATGCGCCCGTCACAGTTACGCCCGGCGAAGCCTTTATGCTGACAGCCTGGGTAAAGTCGCCGACATCGCAGGAGATCAATTTTGAAATGCTACGCGGCGGACAGGTTTTGGCTGCTGGCAAAACGAACGTCAGCGCTGGATTAAACCGCCTGACCTTTCGCGACTTGGCCGAAGCACC
>CAZXHW010001203.1:0-2028 GCA_964639915.1 uncultured Heliomicrobium sp. | reverse complement strand
TGTTGCCCGTGCGTGGCGCAGCGCATTGTGGAGCGCTTCCTGGGCAATGCGATAGAGCACCAGTTCTTGCTCAGCTTTCAGCCGTTGTTGTGGACCGTTCACCTGGAAAGACGCCCCACTATCGCGCGCCAGCATCTCTAATGCAGGGATCAAACCGAGTGCTTCCAGATAGAGAGGGCGCAGCGCCCGGCTGAATCGCCGGACTTCTTCGACAGCCCCGGCAATCATTTGGCGCAGTTCATCGACGTGGCTAGCCGTTTGTGTCGGGTCACGTTCCAACGACCGCTGTACCCTCTGTGCTTTATGCCCCAGGGCAATCAACGTTTGCACCGTTTCATCGTGGAGTTCACGCGAAAGCCGGGATCGTTCTTCTTCCTGAGCCTGGGTCACGGCGTGTACATAGTCTCGCAACGCGGCCTGGTGCTGTTGAAGCTTGTGCGCTGTCTGATCGAGAATCTGGCGCAAGTCCTCGATTTCTTGGACACCGCCGACCGATTCAGCGGCAGCCCCAAAATCACCCGCTCCAATCCGGCGTGCCTGGAGGCTGACAGCTTGCAGAGGGCGGGCAACAGAGTGTAGGCCGAAGAACAGCGTCAGGAAAGAAATGATCACCGCTCCGAACAAAATAAACGGCAGCACCTGCTCGAAACGAAGTAAAGGAACGGTCAGTGAATGCCAGGGTTCGCGGATAATGAGTACCCAATTCGTACCGGGAACTGGAGCATAAGCAATGACATCATCATTGAATTCAGAAGCGAAAAGTGCTCCACTGTCGCCAGACTGCGCCTCTGAGATACCGGGCCAGCTGCCGATTGACTCGCCTGTTGGCAGCGGGCCGCCACTGTAGAGGACTTCTCCATCCTGATCCAGTAATGCAACGGTGATTGGGGCACCAGAGTGCTCAACGTCCAGCAGTTGGTCGAGTCCTAATATGCTGACCGGCACCTGGTCGGGATCCGTCTGCGAACGGAACGCATGATTTTCGAGCTGTATCTCAATGGTGCGTGCGAGAGCGACGATGAGTCTAGTCTTTTCTTCGACTGCCAGGGCGTGCATGGAATTATGATGGCTGCCGATGCCAGTGAGCGAGAAGACGAATAAAAGAATAGTCAGCGGGAGAATCGTCCAGAGCAGAACTTGAACACGCAGCCCGTGCAGGCTGACGGTCTTCAAGCTGAATTTCATGCGCTCGTCTCCGACAGTTGGATCATGCCCAGTTGGAGCGCCTTCATCACGGCCTCCGTGCGACTGCCGACGTGCAATTTACCGTAAATGCTGGCGAGATGTCCCTGAACCGTGCGGTCGCTGATTGCCAGTTTTAGCCCGATCCCCCGATTGGTCAGCCCAAGCGCGGCGTACTGAAGCGTTGCTCGCTCGCGGTCGGTGACTGGCTCAACCCCTGTGTTTGACTGCTTGTTACCGGCCATATGAGCCATAAGTTTTTGGGCAATGCAGGGCGCGAGCGCCGGTTGGCCGTGGTAAACGGAGCGTACCGCCCCGGTCATTTCATCAGCCTCCGCGTTCTTCAACAGATAGCCGTGAGCACCGGCTTGGAGCGCCGCGACCACAAAAGGTTCATCATCGTAAGCGGTCATGATGAGCACCTTCACGGGCAGCGCTTGTTCCTGAATCCAGTGCGCGACCTCAATGCCAGTTGCGCCGGGCATCTGAATGTCTAGAATGGCGACATCGGGCTGGTGGAGGCGGATCAAGTCTTTGACTGTCTCGCCATCGGCGGCTTCCGCGACCACCTCAATTTCCCCATCCTCTTCCAGAAAATCACGGATGCCCTTACGAACGACAGCATGGTCATCTGCGAGTACAACGCGAATAGGTGTCATGACTTTTCTCCAACCCCAAATTCTCACTGCCCCGGCAATCAAGAATCCCTGACTTAATATAGGAAAGTATAAGCAAAAAAGAGCCGCTATAACCGTGTCATCAGTCATCAATAAAGCAACCATCTGTCACGGTTTGGCTGTGGGACGTAGTACGCCATTCGGCGGGGTCGCTGGCAAGCAAGACGGC
>CAZXHW010001202.1:0-2030 GCA_964639915.1 uncultured Heliomicrobium sp. | reverse complement strand
AGAAAAGACGATCTAAAGCCGAGCTGGAAAAGCGTCAAAGACGGGCAGGAAGTCCGCAGAGGTATTCATCAGCACTGCGCCAGAGCGCGGACTTTGGGGGGATAGCCCTTGAGGTTCCACGAGGGTTTTCTCTAACTGTAATCACAAAGGGTAAGCCACTGGTTCTACCAGTGCGACCCGAACAGCTTTGAGCGTTCCGGGAGTTCAGTAGACTCTCCTTTGGGGGCTTGATGAGCCAATGCAAAGGAGAGTCTTTTATGGACAATAGTTACCAAAGCTTGTCCCACTCGAAGTGGGATTGCAAATACCACGTGGTGTTTGTCCCCAAATATCGCCGCAAAGCCTTGTATGGGGAGATTCGTCGGCAACTCGGGCCCATTTTGCACGAGTTGGCGAAACAAAAAGAATGTCAAATCATCGAAGGCCACTTGATGTCGGATCACGT
This sequence comes from uncultured Heliomicrobium sp., assembly GCA_964639915.1. Lineage (GTDB taxonomy): Bacteria > Acidobacteriota > Blastocatellia > RBC074 > RBC074 > RBC074. Next base: position 1,585 of record CAZXHW010001202.1, on the reverse strand, counting down.
GCAGATGTGCCTCCTGATCCCGCCCAAACACGCGGTGTCGTCGGTGATTGGATTTATCAAGGGCAAAAGTGCGATTGCCCTCGCGCGAATGCAAGGCAAAGAACGCAACTTTGCGGGCGAGAACTTCTGGGCGCGTGGTTACGCCGTTTCGACTGTCGGGTTCAATGAAGAACAAGTCCGCAAGTACATCCGAGAACAAGAAGGTTCGGATGGGAGCGGGCGCTTCTGAAGCAGATCGTGGGCAGCACGCCGCTGTGCTGTCAAGGAATTAACTCAAGGGGATGATCGCCTTTGAGGCGACCCCACTCATCAAGCCACCAGCATGCTGGTGGTGTCTGACTAGACCACATCAATCTGTTGTTGCAACAGGGGAAGTCTTTCGATGCGCTCCGGGCCGCAGAACGGGCGAAAGCGCGCGTGTTGTTTGATATGTTGCAGCGCGGGAGCGAGCCAGTAGACGAGCAATTTCTGGCTGGCTGTAAGCCGCCGACGTTGCATCCAACAGGGCTTGGGTTTTTTTTTATTGAGAATTCGTCTTTGTTGATCTACACCGTTACGCCGGAACAAACCTTTCTCTTCGTGCTAAAAATCGCCGCCACTGCGCCGGAAATCCACACTTTCGCCATTCCTATCACAGCCCAGGAACTACGCCAACGTGCGCGCCTTTTTCACCAACAAATCGCAGCGCGACGCCCCGCCTTCGCTGCCGAAGCACGTGATCTGTATCGTTTGTTACTTCAGCCCGCAGCCGCAGCATTGCAAGGCGTAGAGGGGCTTTGCATTAGGCTTGTGGGAAGTGCCGTTCCAAGCGTTACAGACCAGCACCGGACGCTATGTGTTGGAGGACTACGCGATCCGGTATGCGCCGTCGCTGAATGTGTTAGCCACACTGGCTAACCAGCCTCAATCGCAGACGCCGACATCGTTAATCGGGTTTGGCAATCCTGCGCTCCCCAGCGACGCGCGTTTTGCACCTTTACCGGAAGCTGAAACAGAAGTGGTCACCATTGGGAAGCTGTTTGGCTCCGCACAAATCTTTACCCGCGTGGCTGCCACAGAAGGCCGCTTCAAGGCATTAGCTGTACGTCACGGTATTTTGCATCTGGCAACACACGGCGTGCTGAATAACCGCCAGCCGCTGGATTCCTATTTGGTACTATCGAACTCTGATGGGAATGAAGATGGCAAATTGACGGCGCGTGAAATTATGCAAACCCGTCTCCATGCGAATCTGGTGGTGTTATCGGCCTGTGAAACCGCGCAGGGCAATATCCGCGCAGGTGAAGGTGTGGTTGGGCTTTCGTGGGCGTTCTTTCTCTCGGGTTGTCGCACTTTGGTCGTAAGTCAATGGCAAGTTCATTCTGCCAGCACTGCCGACTTGATGGTTCGCTTTTTTGGCCAGCGGCAACGTCAGCGTCAAAACGCACCAGCCCTGCGAGAAGCGGCCTTGCCGTTAATGCAGCAGCCACGGTATCAGCATCCCTATTATTGGGCCAGAGTGTGCGCGAAAACCATCATTGCCAAGCTTAAGTGCATTACGACAGGCAGGATGAACGCGAGCCGATTACCAAGCAATTGTGGTTGG
>CAZXHW010001201.1:0-2031 GCA_964639915.1 uncultured Heliomicrobium sp. | reverse complement strand
TCATAGTACCCAACAAAAGAGCTAAGCATCAGATAAGAGATAGAGCACTTGTTGCCACAATAACGGATCGCTCTGGGTACTTTGGGTAAACAAACGTCGGAGACAATCCAAACCGCGCCAGAAAATGCTCTTGGGCAAGCGTCCGTGCTTTTTCTTTTTCAAAGCTTGTTGTGCGTGCAACCACAATCCGACTTGGTGACACCAGGCGAATGCCAAAGCCAGGAGCGCAACCAACTTTTGCAAACGCGCTTCGTGCGTGACGTGCGTGTCTTCCAAATTGAACCCGCGTGTTTTGAGCGCGGCGAACAACGTTTCAATGCCCCAGCGCTGGGCATAGAGCGCCAGTGCCTGCGGCTCGTCGCTGGGCGCAACCAGAATCAGATACTCGCCTGTCGGCAGGCGACAACCGCTGAAGTAATACTTTTTGCCCCACATCCAGCAGGGTCGTTAAAGACTTAAGGGCTGTTGCAAAGTCGCCGTCCGAAACCACTCGCGCACTGCCCCTTGACGTCCACGATAGGTCACCTGAAAGCTCTCTTTGACGCGCAATTGAAACGGGAGTTCGTGCGCTTGCAACCATGCGAGCCAGGTCTTGCCAACGAACTCGCGGTCAGCCACGAGGCAAGCAAGCTGGTCTTTCTCAAATAAGTCCAGAAACAGTTCCAGGATCAGAATGCGCTCGTCCGTGTTGGAGTTACCCGCTTTGTCGAGCGCAAACCAGACCACCGGATAGGCTGTCCCCTGATGGACAATGGCCAGTACCAAGAGGTTCAAGTCGGTTTTGCCGAACTTCCAGTTCGTGCGATCCAGCGCCAGCGTCCAACCGCTTCTACCCCCAATAGATGGACGATGAAGTGGTCGATTTGGGCGTAGGGCAAAGCAACGTCCTTCAAGAACCGATGACAGCGTTCGTCGTGTGCCGCGGGTTGCGCACGCCCCGCAAAAACACTTGCGATGGCAGTTAAATTCACTGTGCGTGTAGTGATGATCGCGGTCAGAAACCGCGCTAGAAACTTGATGCGTGCGCCATGCCAGTCTAAATTAGCGGCTAACTTTTGCTCCAAGGAGTGGAAGTCATTCATCGTGTGGTTACCTTTCTGTTTGGTCACAAAAAGTCTAATCACACGATGCTTTACTGTCACTCTATTTCTCTTATTTTCAAAGACCTATGGCCTTTCGTTAGGTACAATGCACGACGCCTGTCAATTTTTCTACGTTTTTTCCTGCGCGACACAGTTAGACCGTCTAAGTTAAAAAAAATCGCTGTACTTAATCTTTCGACTCCTTCATTATTCTGGTCCACATGAGAATCACGATATTCTGGTCCGTTGCTTTACTCCTTCTACTATTGCTTAGTGTTTCTGCGCAGCAGCCTGAAGGGCAGTTTTGGCGCACTTATTGGTATCGGCGGGGGGCAGAGTTTGGGAACCCCGGCTTTGCCAAGCGATTCTCGGTTAACTCGCCTGATGTGACGTACAATTCGCATCTGAATCAGCAACCCGAAGCGCGGGAGAATGGGATGATGTTGATTCCGATACAGGAAGACCTGCGCCAGATTTATCGCGCTGAATTGTATCTGGAAATGTGGGGCGGCAATCCAGGGACGGCGAATAAGCGGGTGACGATCAATGGGCGAAGCACCTATCCGATTCAGGATGTGGGGGCGATGGCACGACATAATACGCATCAATATCCGACCATCTTTTTGCAGCCGACAGATTTAGTTAATGGATATAACGCGTTGCAATTTGCCTGTGATCGCGGGCAGGGGGTGTGGGGGCGTTACAGCATTGACAATGCGGCGTTGCGGTTTGAGATCAAGCGTGCGCATCCCGACATTCGCAACTATGGGTTGTTGGGGTTTAATGCACTGGTCAAAGCCGAAGCGGTGGAAGGGAAGCCGGAAGCGATTCGGTTGAAGCTGGCGAGTTCAGACGATAGCGTGATTGACGGAGTGGATTATCAGGGATTCTATTATGGCTATGACGAAAATGGCGACACGATCACTTATGGCTGGCACGGGATGACGAA
>CAZXHW010001200.1:0-2035 GCA_964639915.1 uncultured Heliomicrobium sp. | reverse complement strand
ATTTTGTAGAGCAGGGCATTGAAGTGAGGAGCGAAGGGGCCGTAGAGGAATTGCACATCGGAATATAAATGCTCGCCAGCCAGAATGCGCGTGGGCAGATTCATTTCCCGTCCGTGATCCAGCAGAGGTTGCGTCCATCGTTGCCACGAAACTGCCAGCATGACGGCAAACAACACAGCCAACGCCAACAAGGCAAACCGATCTTTGCGCTCAAACCCCTGCGCCACGTTTTCAGTGTGTGGTTTTTCTGATTGATCCATTGATTGTTGAACCGCGCTTGGTTTGGAAAAGCAGGCGGATTATAGGAACCGTTTTCGCCAGGCGCAATCGCTATTAAGAATGCTGACTGGCAAAAGCGGCTGTGCTAATCTGCGTTGCAGTTCTTCTCTGCCGCAGATAACGCTGATAAACGCGGATCGGACAAAAGAAAATCTGCGACTTCTGCGTGAGTCAGCGGCCAAATTTATCCGGGAGGATTGGGCCGTGATTGTTCAGTTTAATGAATACGATTTTCTCAAACGCGCGATGGCTGTGTATGGCAACCAGGAGGCTGTGATTTCCGGCGATTTGAGATTTACCTACAACCAGCTTGGCGAACGCGTCAATCGCTGGGTGAATTTGATGCGGAGCCTGGGAGTTCAGCAAGGCGAACGCGTCGCCATCATTTCGCAAAACGATCATCGGTTGATGGATGGATTTTTTGGCGCTCCGCTGATGGGTGCTGTTTACATGCCGATCAACTTCCGTTTGATTGCGGACGATTTCAATTACATTCTGAACCACGCCGAAGCCAAAATTTTGATTGTCGAAGACTGGCTGGTTCCGACCATCGAATCCATTCGCGGCGAACTGAAAACCGTCCAGCAGTTCATCACCTTTTCCAATGGCGGCACGATTCCATCAAGCTGGCAAAATTACGATACTCTGCTCAACAAGGTTTCGGCGGAGGCTCCTGTGCCTGCCGAAGTGGACGAAAACGACATCTCCACGATTTTGTACACCTCTGGTACGACGGGCCGCCCGAAAGGTGTGATGTCCACGCACCGCAACATTTATGTCAACGCCATTAACTCCATCATCGAATTCGGCTTGAAACCGGAAGATGTGTACTTCCACACGCTGGCGCAGTTTCACTGCAACGGCTGGGGCTTGCCTTATGCGGTCACCGGCGTTGGCGGCAAACACGTCATCGTCAAAAAGTATGAACCAGCCAGCTTTTTTGATTTGGCCACGCGCGAAGGCATGACCTTCGCTTGCATGCCGCCGATTATGATCAACTTGGCGCTGAATCACCCGATGACCGATGACCAGCGCGCGGCTTTGCCACGCGAAGGCGTACGCGTCGCCACCGCTGGTTCAGCTCCGCCAATGGCTTCGATCAAAGGGATGCAGGAACAACTTGGCTGGCAGGTAATCCAAATTTATGGCTTGACAGAAACCTCTCCGTTCTTGACCGTCAGCAAGGTCAAACCGCACATGAAAGATTGGCCGACGGAAGAAAAATACCGCGTTCAAACGCGCACCGGATACACAATGCTCGGCGTGGAAACGCGTGTGGTAGACGAAGAAGGCAAGGACGTTCCGCCGGATAATCAAACCGTGGGCGAAATCATCGCTCGCAGCAACGTGGTCATGAAAGGCTACTGGCGACAGCCGGAAGCCACCGATGCCGTCATCGTTGATGGATGGTTTCATACTGGCGATATGGCGACGATGGACAACGAAGGCATGGTCGAAATCGTAGACCGTAAAAAAGACCTGATCATTTCCGGCGGCGAAAACATTTCTTCCATCGAAGTCGAAGGCATGCTCTACAAACATCCGAAAGTGCTGGAAGCCGCCTGCATCGGCATCCCGGACGAAAAATGGGGCGAAGTCCCCGCCGCGCTGGTCGTGCTGAAACCCGGTGAACAAGCCACCGAAGAAGACATCATCCAGTTTTGCCGAGAGAATCTGGCGCATTACAAATGCCCGAAATCCGTCAGCTTCATTGACGCGCTTCCAAGAACTGCGACCGGCAAGATTCAAAAGAACC
>CAZXHW010001199.1:0-2036 GCA_964639915.1 uncultured Heliomicrobium sp. | reverse complement strand
CAGGCCCTTTCATCGCTGACAGCTTTGTGACCAACCCATCCAAGCCGCCGACTTGCGGCAGCTTAATGGCAAAGTACGCCGCCGCAATCACCGCCGTCATCTTGATGAAGAACTGGATCATATCAATCACCAGCACTCCCCACAGGCCGGAATGCGCGGCGAAAGCGACGTTCAGCAAACCAACAAACAACAGCGTTTGCCAGCGTTCCAAACCGAACAAGATGCTGGCGATTTTGCAGGCTGCCAAATTGACCGAAGCCATGATCATGCAATTGAAAAACAGCCCCAAATAAATTGCTCTGAAACCACGAACTGCGCTGGCGGCATTTCCCGAATAGCGAATCTCGTAAAACTCAAGATCTGTCAGCACTTCAGATCGCCGCCACAGCCGCGCGTAAAAAAACACCGTCGCCACGCCGGTCAGCACAAACGCCCACCAGACCCAGTTCCCTGCCACCCCATTGCGGCGCACAATGTCCGTCACCAGATTGGGCGTGTCGCTGCTGAATGTCGTCGCCACCATCGAAAGCCCTGCCAGCCACCACGGTACAGAACGTCCCGAAGCGAAAAATTCTGAAGTGCTTTCGCCGGACTTTTTGCCCATAAAAAGCGCTGGGATAAAGCAGACGGCGACAGCCAAAATGGCTATGACCCAATCAAGCGTGCTCAGGTGCATCGAGTGATCCTCTCAGGTTCAAGTTGTTTGTGATACTACGAATACAGGCGTGATTTGCAGGCGGGATAGTAGCGGGTGAGCCCGATTCTGTCGAGCAACACGACAAGCGCCAATTACCAAATGACATTCAGATTGGGGAGTTTGCGAATTTCCGTGTCGGCTGAAATCAGCGGCAATCCCAGCGCAAGGGCTGTAGCAGCAATAATACGGTCAGGCATATCCGGCACTACTGCGCGCGGAATTTGCGACATCCTGTCAGCAGTTACAAGGTCGAGTGATGCCGGGCTTAATGCCGTGTCTAGATCGTTGACGTTGTTCAAACATTCAACGTACACGCTTTCAGGGAATTTTCCCTTTTCGACCAAGTAGCGCAACTCAACGAAACTGATTGCAGGCACATAAATTGGCGCACCAGAATTTTCAGCAGTCGCAATTTTGAGGTCAGCGGCCCCAGACAAAAGCGACCTTTCGAATAAAGCCCAGATCAGTACATGCGTGTCAATAACTACCTAAGACGGCTGAGGCGGCCCTTGTAGCTTCATCGGCGTGGCTCCTCACGAGGAAAATTTGCCCACATTTCGCGACGAATTTCAGCAATGTCTTCCAGCGTGACATGGACGCCTAAATGCTCAAGCGACCCCAGCACACTCTTAAACTGCTTTTTGGATTCACTGGAAACCGCTGCTGGCTGACTTGTCTCGTCGAAATGCGCACCATTTTTTGCCTTCTGCGAGATGAACTCAATAAAATCTAGGGTCTCACGCTGTAATTCAAAAGGTAAAGCCGACACCTTCATTGTGATTTCTTCGACTAAAGCTACTGCCATCACTCATACCTCCGACAATAATGATTACACAAAAAGGGGACTCCTTGCGAGAGTCCCCTTTTGATAATGCTCGACGTTCGCTTTAGAAGTGGAACTTCAATACGAATTCCAAGTTCCGCGGCGGGCTGACCACACCGGTGATTTGACCGAATGTTGTCGAAGTCGCCGTCCAGGTACGATCTGGCGGGGAGAAGCTGGGGTGATTGGTGAAGTTGAAGAACTCAGCACGGAAATCGAAATACTTGCTTTCCGAGATGTAGAACTTCTTGCCAATCGTCGTATCCCAGTTGAAGAAGCCCGGTGCATACACCGTGCCTACGCCCGTGCTGCCAAACGTTCCCAAGTCAGGCAACGAATAAGACGAGGTGCTGCCTGAGGGGCAGAACCGGTTGACTGGGTTGGGAATGTAGCAATCCGGGTTGCTGGAATCGGTCACAACCGGAGCGATCGTATTCGGACGTTCCGAACCGCGCGGCGCTTGCAGCGAACGCGCTGTTCCCAGGTTGATGGTCATCGGGAAGCCGCCGCGCAATT
>CAZXHW010001198.1:800-2039 GCA_964639915.1 uncultured Heliomicrobium sp. | reverse complement strand
GTCACAGGAGAGTTTGACGCCAAACTACCATATGCGCGATGGTAACCGTCGTGCGGCACAGCGGTTTTGGCGACGCGTTCCCATACCGTTTTTCCCGTTTTTCGATCGAGACATAACACAACGAATTTATGCTCCTGGCCTTCACCTGACCCGCCACTTGGATTTGTTCGGCGCTGGCTGGCGGCTTCTGCGATGGAAGAATCGAGCTTCCCAGTTGGCACCGCAGTCGTCAGAAATATTTTCTCGCCCCAGATCACTGGCGTGGAGAAGCCCCGTCCAGCAATCGGGACTTTCCATTTGATGTTCTTTGTATCGCTCCATTCGGTGGGCGCTGAGCCGCGAGCCATTCCGTTGAAAAACGGCCCACGCCATTGCGGCCAATGATCTTCAACCGGCGCAGACGATGATGCCAAGGATGTGAAAAGCGGTAAGAGCAGCAAGAAACCAGCGAGAGCAATCAGTCTTTTCATTTCCAAATCTCCGATGAACGTGCGGTAACAAGCAAGATTCGGCAAGTTCAGCTTACGGCTTGCGGTTTTCTGAGTTCAAAACGGCAACCCGGTTTCGCATCATGCCACGAGACTTGAGCGCCAATCAAATTTGCGCGCGAGCGAATGTTTGCCAACCCATGTCCGGTTCGATTCGCCGCCACTCCGGCCAATCCCCTGCCGTCGTCACAAACTTCAATCAGCAGATCGTTGCTTACAGCCCTGACAACCAGGCGAACTTGTTGGGCAGCGGCGTGGCGACAAACATTGTTTAATGCTTCCTGCACAATGCGGTAAAGCTGGATTTGTTCAATTTCTGTTAGCTGTAAACGGTCTTCTAGTTCGGGTTCACAAACAAATCCATACGCGAATTTCTCCTCCGCCGGAAGCTGAGCCACGGCATCGCTTAACGCGCCTTCAAGCGCAGGCAGAAAGCCAAGATTCTGCAGCGCTGACGGACTGAGGTCTTCACAAATGCGCCGAATCTCTTTCGACACAGATTCGATTTCGCGGCGCAATTCGCCCGGTGTCGGGGCATTTACGTCTTCGCCGCTGACAGGAAGTTGATCGGTAAGCACCAGCAAATGCCGTAAATCCGCCAACGTTTGATCGTGCAGGTCACGCGCAATGCGGCTGCGTTCGGCTTCAGTTTCGCTGGCCAGGCGCAATCGTGTTTCGCGCAATTCGGCGTTGGTGTCCGCTAAGGCCACGTTTGTTTTGCCCAGCCGCAATTGCTGGCGAAACGCCCAGG
>CAZXHW010001198.1:0-790 GCA_964639915.1 uncultured Heliomicrobium sp. | reverse complement strand
GGGTCCGCCGCGGTGGCCGTGACCGCGAGGCTCAACGCCCAGGCCGCTGCCGCAATTGCCGCTGCCAGCAGCGACGCCAACAGCAAGGTCCCCCACGGAAAAGGCGCGCGCTGGATTCTGAGCCGAACCGTCAATGGTTCTGAATAAACCAAATCGCGGCTGATACTTCTGACAATAACCATGTAGCCACCGGACTGCAGATCTCCGGGAGCAAACTGCGGGTCGTTTGTGCGAACTGTTTTCATCGGTTCGCCAAAGCGGGTTTGCAAAGAAAATTCGTATTGAAACTGGCTTGGAAATGTCTTGCTGCCAATGCCGGAAACTTCTAGCAGGAAATTTTTCAACGTGTGTGGCAACGCAAGCTCGGCAACCAATTCCGGTGACTGATAAATTCTATCGGCCACCAACCGCTTGACGCTCACGCGCGGCTGAATCGAACTGGGCCGATGGTGAATGACTCCGCGATTTGTGCCGATCCAAACATCGCTTCCGCTAACCGGCGAAGCCAAAGCAAAAACCTGTTGCGACGATAACCCTTGTTCCGTGTCAAACCGGATCGAGACGTTTTCATCCGGCAATAACTTAACCAGTCCGGCATTCTTCGTTGCAATCCAGACCACTTTCCGGTCAGGCGTTTCCCGGACCACCAGCAAGTCCTGAACATCCAGGCCGCCGCGCACATCGCGAAACGATTCGCCTTCCCGAACCAACAATCCTTGCGAAGTGGCGACCCACAACCGTTTACCGTCAAAAACAATCGCTCGAATCGCTTTTTCTACCTGCCCTGCTT
>CAZXHW010001197.1:0-2040 GCA_964639915.1 uncultured Heliomicrobium sp. | reverse complement strand
ATGACAGCGAGCAAGGAGCGGTATATCCATATGTGCGTAGTGGCACTGCCTGGTCCCCTCGCACCAAAGTCACCCCTTTCAATCAAGTTCCCGGAGCACATTTCGGTTCAGCGATCGGGTTGGCGGAGGACATTAATCAAGCGTTTGTTGGCGCTCCTGACGAAACTGTTGATACGAAGGCCCATCAGGGAGCAATTTACACATATGGTAGCGGCACCTTGGACTTAACATCATTCGGCTATTTCACCGCAATTGACGGAGCTGCAGAAGACAAGTTCGGCAGTGCCATTGCGATGAACAACAACATCGCCATCGTTGGCGCGCCCGGCGACAACGTCGGCGCAAGCAGTGATCAAGGCTCAGCGCATGTTTACAACTATCTCGGCGGTTACTGGCATTGGCAAAGGAAACTTCTTGCCAGCGATGGCGCCACATCAGACAGTTTCGGTTCCGCAGTCGCTGTGGCTGCCGACGCAGTCATTGTCGGAGCCCCAGGCGATGCCGTTGGAACAAACGCAGGTCAAGGTTCTGCGTTTGTGTTTGTCAGTCCGGTCTGTTCAGCGCTGACCATTTCGCCGTTCAGTTTTCCAAATGGCTCCGTAGGCGCGATGTATAACCAGGTGCTCACAACCAGCGGCGCAAGTGTCGGTGATTACCTGTACACGCTTACAGACGGCGTAATGCCTCCGGGTCTGTCTTTGGAATCGTTCGGAATTTTGCACGGTATTCCAACAGAGGCGGGAACATATCGGTTTACGATCAAATCCACTTTCAACTCGAATCTCTGTTCGGGCAGCCGCACCTATACGGTAACAATTTTGCCGCCTTGCCTGGGAATGGCGATAACTCCTGCAATGTTGCCAGACACCACAGTTGGCGCGGCCTACAACCAGATGCTTACGGCAACGGGTGACGCGCCGCCTTACACATTTACGATTAGCCTGGGCAATTTGCCCACTGGTTTGTCGTTGGCAGCCAACGGCGCGCTAACAGGAGTGCCAACTTCTGTCGGCACTTACAACTTCTCCGTCCGGGCCAGCAACGCCGGTAGTTGCACCGTCACGCAAGCTTACACAGTGATAATTCACCAAAGTGGCGGTGGTTTGCAGTTTTATCCGCTGGCGCATCCGGTGCGACTGCTTGATACACGATCCGGTTTTTCAGGCTGTGATGCTCCGGGAAGCAAGATTCCCGGAAACACGTCTCGCACACAGACGGCTGCCGGCAGAATTTGTGACGGGTTAACAATCCCTGCAAACGCTACGGCGCTGGTTGGCAATGCAACCTCTGTGCAATCTGGCGGAGGCTTTTTTACGCTCTATCCCAGCGATATCCCGAAACCGAATTCGGCAAACTCGAACTACGCGGCGAACCAGATATTGAACAGTCTCTTCACCGTTCGCTTGGGAACACTTGACGGAGCCTTCAAGATTTTCGTGAGCACCGATACAGACATTGTTGTGGACATCACCGGCTATTACGCGCCTCCTTCTACCAGTGGCTTATATTTTCATCCGCTGCCAAAACCTGTGCGTTTGCTCGATTCGCGCGCTGGAGCTTCCGCTTGCGTTACGCCGGGAATGGCTCTGCAAGGCAATACGGAGACTTCACAAATTGGCACGACGACGTGCGACGGCGTGTTGATCCCTGCCGGGGCTTTGGCATTGACTGGCAATGCCACGACCGCCAGTCCACAAGCCAACGGCTTTTTGACGCTGTATCCGTCAAATGCTGCACGTCCGCTGATCGCCAGCGCGAACTTTCAACCGGGCGTGAACCTTAATTCCCCGTTTATGGTTGGTCTGTCGCCAAGCGGTCAGTTCAACATGTACGTTGCTTCAACTACGGACCTGGTGATCGACGTGACGGGCTATTACAGCACGCAGATAAATGACAGTAACGGCCAAGGACTGCTGTTCAACGCGCTCACCGGGCCTGTCCGGTTGTTGGACACGCAAGCTGGACAGACCGGATGTTTTACGCCCAATGCGCAGGTGAATGGTGGAACTGCCTATCTGCAAGCCGCAACCGGCGCTTGCA
>CAZXHW010001196.1:0-2046 GCA_964639915.1 uncultured Heliomicrobium sp. | reverse complement strand
GTGACCAACTGACAGTTGAATTTAACCCCGATAACCCCAACCAGAATCGTGTAGTTTGTGACCGCCAATCGCTCGGTAACTATCTTGTATTGCTGTTCTTCGGCGGGTTATTTGCTTTCTATACTATCCGACTGAACGTTGAGAGGTTGCAAAAAATACGGCTTGCGAAAAAGCAGCAGACTTAGCGCTGGCTAGTTACAGTTAACATTTTCCCTTCCACCAACACCATCACAGAAGAATTCATCTCACGCGAGCGGTAAACACGCTGTGTTGCCTTCTGAAAATCTTCGGCTTTGGCTTTGGGTATATCCAGAAACTTTTGCGGGTTTCGATCCACCAGCGGGAACCAACTGCTTTGAATATGAATCATCACGCGATGGCCTTTGCGGAAAGTGTGATACACGTCCGGCATGTCGAACTTTATTGAAGCCGGTTTGCCCGGCGTGAAGGCTTCGGGCTTTTCAAAGCTGTTGCGGAATTTACCTCGGAAAGGTTCGCCGTGAACCAATTGCTGATAGCCTCCCATCTTCACAGAGTTTGATGGAATTGGCTGGCCTGCGGGTGGCGCGGGTTGCGGGTAATCGCCCGGATACACGTCAATCACCTTCACCACAAAATCAGAATCCGTGCCCGTAGTCGAAACGTTCAAACTAACTTTGATCGGTCCGGCGATGGTCAGGTCTTCGGCCAAGGGCTCAGTTTCGTACACCAGCACATCCGGCCGCTGCGCTGCAAAGCGCTGATCCTCGGTCATGTAATCGCCGGTGAATCCTTGATTCACGTATCCCAGGTGCGGCACAGGCCGATTCGGATCGCTCACATACTCATCGAAGCCATTGCCATCGGTTGGCGCGCTGGTTCCCAACTTTCCATTCGCTTGAAAGTATAGCGTCGTCGGTTTGGCGTCTTTCGGAGGCCAAGCTGGCAATCGTCGCCATTCGTTCAAACCGGTCAGGAACATAAACGCTTCGGGCAATTCGGTTTTCTTGTCTTTCAGGTGCCGCATGAAAAACTCAAACTGAATCTGTTCCCGAAAAATCGCGCCAGTCTTAACGCCAAAGCTCACATTGCCGAGTTTGTCGCCGTCGCCTCTTCCCCAACCTCCGTGTGACCAAGGCCCCATCACCAACAGGTTTTCCGTGTTTGGATTTTCTTTTTCGACCGCGCGGTAAATGTGAAACGGTCCCATCGGGTCTTCGGCGTCGAACCATCCGCCGACGTTCAACACGGCACAGTTGACGTTCTTCATAAATTTCCACAGCGAACGTTTCTGCCAGAATTCATCGTAATTCGGATGATCAATGATTTCCTGCCAGTACGTCGCTTCGCCATCAAACATCTTCTGATTCCATTCAGACATTGGCGGCGGCAGTTTCAGGTAATAGTCATATCCATCCGGCGTGCCCATATCGAATCGGACGCGTTGCTGAGCAGGAATTTCAGAAGCGCCTTTGCGTGGGCGAAAGCTGGCGTAAAAGCCGAAGTTCGCCGACAACATAAACGCTCCGTTGTGGTACACGTCGTCATTGATGTAATAGTCCGCCGTCGGGGCTTGCGGCGAAGCGGCTTTCAGCGCCGGATGCGAATCAATCATGCTGGCTGCGACGTGAAACCCTGGCTGGGAAACTCCGATCATTCCAACTTTGCCATTATTGTTCGGAATGTTTTTCAGCAACCATTCGATGGTGTCGTACGCGTCGGTACTTTCGTCAATGTCCTTGTTACTGCGTTTGGTGGGAACGTGCGGGCGAACCTGCTGAAACTCGCCTTCGGACATGTAACGGCCTCGCGCGTCCTGGTAAACAAAGATAAAGCCTTCTTTTTCAAAATGCTCCGATGGGCCAAGTGAGTTTGGGTACTTGTCCACGCCGTAAGGCGCGACGCTGTAAGGGGTTCGCGTCAGCAAAAACGGGTAGGGCTTCGAAGTGTCTTTCGGCGCATAAATCGAAGTAAATAAACGAACACCATCACGCATCGGAATCTGATATTCGAACTTCGTGTACCGCTCGCGTACTCGATCCGCGCCTGACGCAGCGGGGGCTTGCG
>CAZXHW010001195.1:0-2049 GCA_964639915.1 uncultured Heliomicrobium sp. | reverse complement strand
ATGACATGGGGCAGATCAAGTTTTTTCGCCGCGGTGTTCATTGTTGCCAATTCGCCAAGCAGCTTTTTCATTTCCGCTTCATACCCGTCCAATTCTTTTTTCTGCTCTGCATAAACATCGCGGACGCCTTGCGTTGGAGGGCCGTCGCCATCGGCTGTCTGATCGTGCAAGGAAGCAATGCGCGAGTAAAGCTTTGCGCCACCTTTGAAAGCCAAAATGTCGTAAACAACTTCGGCTTCAGGGTTGTGAATCTTCTTTTCCAGTTCGTCCAGCCGTTTGATGATTGCTTCTGAGTCTTTGACCATCTGAGCGGCTTTTGTGTCGGGTTTTACCAACTCGTTTCTGGCTTTGAGTTGCTGTCGGATTGAGCGGAGTTGGCGAACAATTAGTGTTAAGCGAGTCACGTCGTCACGGATTGCCAGCGCGGTTGCAAGCTGGGCTTTGTAATCGGCTTCGCTCAACTGCACGCGTGGATCGGGCAACAGATTGAATTTTGAAGTGAACTGTTTGCCGCCTGCGCTCAGCCGCACAGTGTATGAACCCGGAATTGCCATTGGGCCAAAAACCGGGCCGCCAAAATCCAGCTTGCCGTTTTCGATCAGTTCCGCGCCTTTATGCAGCAAATTCCAAACAGCAACATTTACGCCTGCGGCTTTAGGCAGCGCAGCTTCATCAAATGCCTTCGCTTCGGCTTCGGTGCTGTCACCAAACCCAATTGGCGAGCGAGGTTTACTGCTGAGCGTGGCAATGATGGAGTTGGATGAATCCAGAATTTCAATCGTGAAATCATCTTTCTTCCCATCTTTATAGCTATCTGGCAGCCAGTAATAAATCAAAGCTCCGTTTGGCGGATTTTCTCCCGAAAACTTTTCTCCGACGCTGCCAGCGTACCGCCAACGAATCGCGTCGGGAACTGTAAACAACTGTGCTACGGCATCTTTGTTCACAGAATGCAGCTCACGGATGACGCTCAAGTGATCGAACGACCACAGCGAACGGCCAAGCGTTGCCAGAACCAGAGAGTTGTCTTTCACGGCTAGATCGTGAACGGCGACAGTTGGCAGATTGGATTTCAAGGCTTGCCAGGTTTTGCCGCCGTCAGTCGAAAAAGCTAACCCGCGTTCAGTTCCCAGATAAAGAATGTTTTTGTCTTTGCTGTCTTCGCGTATGGCGTGCAGGTAAATGTCCTTCGGTAAGGAAGAATCCAATCGGGCCCACGTCGCGCCAAAATCAGTTGTTTTGTATAGATAAGGTTTCGTGTCATCCAGCCTGTGATTGTCCACAACGACATACGCTGTGCCTGCGTCATAGCGCGAAGCTTCGATCATCGAAACGGTTGCCCATTCGGGAATGCCTGGAAGAGAAGCAGTCAAGTTCTTCCAGGTTTTGCCGCCGTCACGTGTTTGCTGGATCAAGCCGTCGTCGGTTCCAACCCAAATCAAATCTTTCTGGATTGGCGATTCGGAAATACAGAAGACCGTGCAATAAACTTCAACGCCTGTGTTGTCGCCTGTGATGGGACCGCCAGCCCATTGCTGTTTGCTACGATCGTTTCGGGTCAGGTCCGGGCTAATCACTGTCCAGCTTTGCCCGCCATCGGCAGTTCGGAACACCACGTTGCCTCCGTGGTAAACGACTTTGGAGTTGTGTGGCGAAACATGAATCGGCGCGGTCCACTGGAAGCGATACTTGAAATCCGCTGCGCCGTGACCGGAAGGGTCTTCGGGGTACACCGTGACATTGCGGGCCTGCCGCGTTCGATGGTCGTAGCGCGTGAAGATGCCGCCGTATTCGCCTGCATAAACAATGTTCGGATCTGCCCAGTCGCTGACAACCCAGCCAGCTTCGCCGCCGCCTACACCGTACCAGTCCGTGTTGCGAATGCCTCGATTGATCAAACTGTTTGAGGGACCTTGCGTCGTGCCGATGTCCTGCATAGCTCCGGCTACGGAAAAGGGAACTCGGTTGTCTGCGGTTACGTGGTAGAACTGTGCGATTGGCAGTGCGGGCGCATACCAGGTTTTGCCGCCGTCGGTGGAAGCATCCACT
>CAZXHW010001194.1:0-2051 GCA_964639915.1 uncultured Heliomicrobium sp. | reverse complement strand
ATCCGTTGGCATTGCGCACTCCGGCTGCGTTCGGCAGCGGGTAATAGCCAACCGCCGCTTTGCCGACGGCGTTGATTTGCGCGGCGGGAATGATGTTGTCGGCGAAAGCTACGCGCGAACCCGCTCCGGGCTGTCCGGCGGCGATAACCGTTCCGGGGAGATAAATCTGTCCGATCCGCGCGGGAATCAAATTGCCCCGCGTGTCCACGACGGTCACGCCGGGAATCTGCGCGCCCAGCAAGTCCGAAAAGTCTCCGTTACGCATCTTTTCCGTTGGCACGGTCGAAAGCTGCTGTTTGGTCTGTGAAATTCGCAGGCCCTCGTAGTTAAAAAAGAAGAAGAGCTTGTTTTGCTTGCTGAACCATTTGCCGTCTTTGCCGAAGCTGGGCAGGTAAACCGGCCCGCCCAGATTGCCGCCGAACTGATTAAACCGCAGCTTTTCCTTGACGCCGTTCGGATTGGCGTTAACGAAAAAGCTGCGTGCATCCAGCGCGTCGTTGCGCAAGTATTCAAACAGCGTCCCGCGTAATTCATTGCCGCCGGAGCGCGTCGAAAAATTCAGCGCGCCGCCGCCCGTGCGACCATATTCCGCCGGAAAGGAATTGGTGACGATTTGAAACTCCTGCACTGCGTCCGGCGAAGGCCGCAGCGAAATGCGGTTGTCGCCTTTATTCGCCAGCGGGATACCATCCACCAGGGCTTCGGTGTTCAGCGTGCGTCCGCCGTTGATCGAAACTTCGCCCGAAGCCGTCAGGTCAGGATTCGCGCCGCGCGAACCGGGCGCGCTGGTCACGCCGATTTCCAGTTGCGCCAGTTGAAAGACGTTGCGGCCATTCAGCGGCAGCGTGTCCACCCGCGTGCGTCCGACCACGCCGCCGAGGGTGCTGGTGGCTGTCTCCAAGCCGGTCGGTTCGGTTGCCACAATGTTGACTGTTTCCTGCACATCGCCCGGCGAAAGCGTGATGTTCAGTTCCGCCGACTGGCCGACTTCCAGTTGCAGGCGCGGCTGGCGGTAACCTTTGAATCCGGTGGCTTGCGCTTCGACGGCGTAAAACCCCGGCTCGATGAAGGTGAACGTGAACTGGCCGCCTGCATCTGTTGTGAACGACTTTTTCAATCCGTTGGCTGTGTTGGTTAACGTCACAACCGTGCCTGACAGAGCGCTGCCGCCAGCATCCGTCACGCTGCCTTTGAGCGTGGCGGTTGCAGTTTGCGCGTTGGCAATGACCGACAGCATCAGCGCGAGCGCGCCGGAAGCAATCCAAGGAAAATATTTTTTCTGCATGTTGGGTCTCCCAAAGGGTTGTTGATAAAACTGTGAATCTGGCCTGCTTCGTTCGTGCAGGCCCTGTGATTGTCAAAGGCGACGCCTGGATTCGAACCAGCGTGAAAAGGTTTTGCAGACCCTTGCTTCGCCACTCAGCTACGTCGCCAGATTCGCAACCGATGCAAGAAGAACTTCAAAAAATGCGGTGAGTCTTTCAGCCTGTTTTGGCAAGCGGCGGACTCACCGCTTCAAATCAGTCCATCAACTAAACATCAGCTACGAGGTAACTCGAAAAGAACAATTCGGTAGTTCCGCAGTTCACGCTTCAGCGTGTTGTCCGAGACAGAAGACACGCTGAAGCGTGAACTCTGAGCCTCATTGGAGGCGGCGACGGGAATCGAACCCGCGTATAAAGGTCTTGCAAACCTCTGCCTTCCCATTTGGCGACGCCGCCTTTATGACTATAAAAACGACGAAACCCGCTGTTGGCGTGGAGCCTGACAGCGGGTTTCCTATAAAAAGTCTATGAATTGGACTTTTACTCCCTCAGATCAGTCTCCTTATCGCGCGTGCGACAACAAGCCGTACACATACAGCAACAACAAGGACAGCAGCCGGCCTTCACGCCGTGTTCTTTGCCTTGGAAAAAGTTGTTTGGTGTTGCTTGCATCTTCGGAAACCTGATTTGAAAGTAAGTGGAAATGCGGCAATTACGCTGCGATGGGAAGCGTTTTTTGCTCCCGCGCAAAATTTGCAGCCCTAATTTTGCCCTTTACGCCACGTT
>CAZXHW010001193.1:0-2054 GCA_964639915.1 uncultured Heliomicrobium sp. | reverse complement strand
CGGTCGTTCAGCGAGGCAAATGGATTCTGGAAAACCTGTTGGGTTCGCCGCCACCGCCGCCACCGGCTGACATTCCCGATTTGAAACCGAAAAGCCACGACGGACGATTGCTAAGCATGCGCGAACAATTGGATATGCACAGAGCGAATCCGATATGCGCTTCGTGCCATGTGCGAATGGACCCGATTGGCTTTGCACTGGAAAATTACGATGGAATTGGCAAATGGCGAACGAAAGATGCCGGTTCGATCATTGACGCTTCCGGCAAATTGCCAAACGGAAAGACCTTCACTGGCCCCGCGGAGTTGAAAAAGATTCTGCTGGCTGATCACAAAGACGAGTTCATTGCGACTGTCACAGAAAAATTGTTGACCTACGCGCTCGGACGCGGGCTGGAAGCTTCCGATGGCCCTGCCATTCGTGAGATTATGCGCGACGCCGCAAAAGATAATTACCGACTGCCTGCGATGATTTCCGCAATCGTCAGCAGCAAACCCTTCCAAATGAGGAGAATGCCGAAGTTATGAACCTGACCAAAAAATCTCTGTCGCGCCGCACGTTTTTGCGCGGAATGGGTGTGGCAATGGCTTTGCCGATTCTGGATGCGATGACGCCTGCTTTCGCGTCCGGCCCGAAATTGCCGGTTCGGCTTGGATTCGTGTATGTGCCGAACGGCATCATCATGAACAAGTGGACGCCAACGGGCGAAGGCGCAGGGTTTCAATTCGCTTCGACGATGAAGCCTCTCGAAGCCTTCCGCGAAAACTTGCTGGTGTTCAGCGGCCTGGCTCAGGTTCAAGGCCGCGCGCTGGGCGATGGCGCAGGCGATCACGCGCGTGCTGGCGCTACTTGGTTGACCGGCGCTCATCCGAAAAAATCCGAAATCACCATTCGCGCCGGAATTTCCGCTGACCAGCTTGCCGCCAAAGAATTGAGCAAGTTCACGCAGTTTGGTTCGCTGGAACTTGGCATTGAATCGAACCAACTGGCTGGCGGTTGTGACAGCGGGTATAGCTGCGCGTACACCAACACAATGTCCTGGCGCAGCGACACAACGCCTTTGCCTGTGGAAAACAATCCGCGCGCAATTTTCGAGCGCCTGTTTGGCGACGGCGAAAGCACTGACGCCGCCGCACGGCTGGAACAGATCAATCGCCAGCGCAGCATTCTGGATTACGTCAACGGCAGTCTGAAACGTATGGGCGGAACGCTTGGCGCAACAGACAAAGTCAAACTGAATGAGTACACCGACGCCGTGCGCGACATCGAACGCCGCATCCAGAAAGCCGAACAGCAAAACGCGGCGATGAAATTGCCGGTAATGGAACGTCCGACTGCTGTTCCCGACGAATTTGAAGATCACGTCAAACTTGTTCTGGATTTGCAGGTGCTGGCCTATCAAACCGATATGACGCGTGTCGTCAGCTTGATGATGGCCCGCGAAGGCAGCAATCGTCCGTACCGCACCATCGGCATTTCTGACGGTCATCACAACCTGACGCATCACCAAAACGACGCCGAAAAAATTGCCAAAGTGACAAAGATCAACGAAGTCCACGTCAAGATGTTCGCTTACTTGTTGGATCGTTTGAAAGCGACGCCGGAAGGAAACGGCAACCTTCTGGACAATTCCTTGATTCTGTACGGCAGCAGCATCAGCGACGGCAATCTGCATACGCATCACGATCTGCCAATCGTTCTGGCAGGCGGTGGCGGCGGTCAGGTTCGCGGCAATCGCCACGTCGTTTATCCCAAAGACACTCCGCTGAACAATCTGTTGGTCAGTATGCTGGAAGCTGCCAACGTGCCGGTTGAAAAATTCGGCGACAGTACAGGCAAACTCGATTGCCTGGCGTAAACCAAAACATCCTCCCACGAAGTTACATGAAGGGAACACGAAGAAAGGAAAAAGACAGGATTTACAAGATCGCACAGGATTGACGGCAGTCCAATCCGCCTAGATTCTTCATCCTGTTGAATTCTGTAAATCCTGTCTACAGATTCCCCTTTTTCCTTCGTGCTTCTTCGTGTGGCTTCGTGGAAGGTTTCCCTCG
>CAZXHW010001192.1:0-2055 GCA_964639915.1 uncultured Heliomicrobium sp. | reverse complement strand
GGGGAGAGCCACTGCACATACGGATGGTCATCAAGTATAAAAACTATCGCCGATTCCAATCCGACATCAAGTTCCTGGATGCCGAAGAGGTCAAGGAAGGACAGCCCGCCGCCGACGATAAGGCGAAAGCGGGAACAGAAACCAAACCCGGCGAAGTAAAGAAAGTAGAGCCGAAGAAAGAAGAAAAGAAGGAAGAGCCAAAGAAGCCGCAGCGTCCGCGTCCTTAAAAGGAACGGCGCTTTTCCCAGAACAAAATACCAAGCAAACAGAGGGCGGTCATCAAACTGATGACCGCCCCTTTTGTTAGCGATTCAGGCCAGTAGCTTATTTCGATAACATGCTTTCCAGCCGGAACCTGCACGCCGCGCAAGTTGTAATCCACTCTCAACAATTCGGCTTCAGCATTGTCCATCTTTACTTTCCAGCCTGGGTAGAACATTTCGCTCATAACCAGCAGAGAGGTTTTGGAAGTTTGTGTTTCGACAAGAAGCCTAGTCGGCGTGCGGCTGATGATGGAAACTTCGTTTGTCGTTTTGCCTTCAGGCGGCAGTAATGGCGGATTTTGACTAAGGTCAGGACTCAGGACTTTGGCGGTATCAGGATCAACCAGCGCTACTGCGCGCGGATCAAAGCCGGGATCAAGAATCTGGCCGCGAATCATTTTCAGTTGATCGCCTTCCCAGGCGATTTTTGCTTTGTCCGCCAGCCAGACGCGAGGCAGCGCACGCAGGTTTTCAAAGATTCGATAGTTGGCATAGGGTTTCGCCGAATCGCGTTGAAGGACGATTTCTCGCCAACGAGTTTTGTCGTTCAGGTGATCGCTTTGAAAGCTTGGCGGGACGAAGACGTAACGCACATTGAAAATATCCAGCGTGCGGTCTTGCGGTTCCAGCATGGTCAGGTTGAACGAACGGCCGGCTTCGTCCAAACCGCTGAATACTTTTTGCCGCTCGCTCAGCACAGGGTCATATCCCGTCATCATTTCGTGACCGTAAAACCAGAACGGACTGAATTCACCGGTCGTGGCATTTAGCATCATTTGGTAGCGAATTGGCTGAAATGGGTTTTGCGCGGCAGCAAGTTCTGGCGGCATGGCTTGGCCAATCAGGCTTTCCAGCTTCGCCGGATTATTGATGGGCGCAAAAGCCGCGTAGAGGTTGAAATCAATCAGTAGAACCGCCAGCAACAGTCCAAACCAAAGTTTACGGTTTCGAGTGCGCGCAAAAATGATCGTCACCAAGCATGCGCCAGCAGCGGCAATCATGGGCAACAGAAATTCCCACTTTGCCGATTGCAAAAAACCGACTGGCCAATGATTTAAATCAGGCAGCGATCTAAGCAGGCTTTCAAGCGTGCTTTTTTCCCAAAGTGCGAGCCCTCCGACAGCCAAAACCAGCGCGGCAATCCCCGCCGACAAAACCTGCAAGCTGCGCGAAAGGAAGTCGGCTTCTTTTTCCGCGCGAACCAACCGATCCACCGCATAACCGGCCAGCACGGCTACGGCCATTATCACTTCCATCCAGTGGCGGTTCGGGCTGCGGAAAT
The DNA here is from genome assembly GCA_964639915.1 of uncultured Heliomicrobium sp. Taxonomy (GTDB): domain Bacteria; phylum Acidobacteriota; class Blastocatellia; order RBC074; family RBC074; genus RBC074. The sequence continues at coordinate 510 of CAZXHW010001192.1, read as the reverse complement.
GGCTGACCAGCGGGAAATGGAAAAGCGCTTTGGCTAAAAAGCCAGAGTATTTTCCCATCGCCAAAATCGTTCCGGCGATGGCGACCAGGCTCCAGAACTTTCCGATTCCGAATCGAAACTTCCAGGCAACAATTGCTCCGGCCATTGCCAGCGACAACGCTAACGAGCCCAGATAAATTTGCGCTTCGTTGTGATGCCAATAAGTCCCCCAATACGGCAAAGAGTAAATCGTTTTGCCTGAACCATGCAGAAATGGAAACACCGTCACCAGCAACGAAGCCGGGTGCAGCGAATGCAGCGTGAACAATTCAAACGGCCATTCCTGCCGAACGGACTTTGTCGCGAACTCGAACGCGGGCGCAAGCTGGATTGCCGCCAGGCCGATTCCGGCGATGAACATCAATGCGAATTTCAGCAGAAAGCCGAGAGACTTTTTGAAATCTGAGATTTGGAATCTGAAAAGCGCATACGCGCAGGCCAGCAGCGAAGAATAAATTAGCGGCTGCGGAT
>CAZXHW010001191.1:0-2060 GCA_964639915.1 uncultured Heliomicrobium sp. | reverse complement strand
GTGGGTGAAGGTGGAACGCCGATGTGCACAGCGTTTATCACGGCCACAAAACTGTTAACCAAGTGGATTTCCGAGCACCCCAACTGTTTCCCGCCTATTGTCATAAACATCTCCGACGGTGAATCATCCGACATGGATCCCTATCAGGCAGCCACAGATTTGATGACTCTGTCGAGCAGCGACGGAGAAGTGTTGCTCTTCAATTTGCACCTTTCTTCGTCGGCTGAAAAAGCGATTGAATATCCCAATGACGAAGAGATGCTGACCGACGATCACTCGAAATTGTTGTTCAGTATGTCCAGCGTCTTGCCGGAATACATGCAAAAAATGCTGTCCGCTGAAGGCGTACCTGTAACTTTCGCTACGAGAGGATTTGTCTTCAATGCGGATCTGGTGTCTGTCATTCGTTTCCTGGACATCGGCACAAGACCGAGCAATCTTCGCTAAACTCGCCCAATAAAGGTAGGACATGCACGTTTCCGGAAAGCTGTTTTGGCTACCCAAAAATGGCAATTCGCTCGAAGAGTATGAAGATGCCGCTTTTCCATGTGACGAAAAATTCGAGTCCGACGCATCTGAATTCAAATGTGCGGTCGCCGATGGTGCTACGGAGACTTCGTTTGCGGCGCTGTGGGCGAGGTTGTTGGTGGAAGGTTATGCAGAAAAGACAGGCTTAGCCTTGCTCCGGGAAAGATGGAATGCCGATGTGCGGCAGAAAGACTTGCCGTGGTACGCAGAGGAAAAATTGGAAAAAGGTGCGTATGCCGCGATTGCCGGGCTGCATTTGAAAAAGGGACGGGGCAAGAGAAACGTTTTCACTGTCGAAGCAACCGGAGACTGTTGTGTTTTACATGTGCGAGAAACCCAAATGCTTTCCAGTTTTCCGCTCAGGGCGTCCGAGGAATTCAACAATTCGCCGGCCCTTATTTGCAGCCACGAAGATGCTTCCGTCGATGCCGCAATGCAAAAGTTGACTCAAAAAGGCGAATGGAAAGATGGCGATACCTTTTTCCTGCTTTCTGACGCAATTGCGTGCTGGGCGCTAAAACGGCAAGAAGAGATGCAGGATGCAGCCAATGTGCTGCAAAACATAGAAACTCAAGAAGACCTGTCCCGCCTAGTGGATGAAGAGCGCCACTTGATTTTAGATGACGGCCGACCGGCCATGAAAAATGACGATGTCACGCTTATGTGTGTGACTGTTTGTAGTTAGCACAAATTTAATAATGTCTGATTTGCGTTACCGCGTGATTTTACTGCGGGTACCTGGAACCTGCTCCGGGCGACTTGTCATGAGGATGATTGATTGATTTTTGGGGTATACGTATTTCCCCCCTAACGCCCGCAGGATGGGGGATCTAACCCGCACTTAATTTGACTCTTGGCAGGGGCGGTATTAATCTGTAGATGGCGAATATGAAAGAGGTCCGCACAGGCGGGCTCCGATCTTGGCGTGAGAATACAAAGGGCTGGACATCTCGATGAAGCAATTGTTTCAGGCGTGTTTGACTTGGGGAGAATCTGGCGAGGCTGTTAGTCCACGGGAAATGTCAGCGTATACGGATGAAGAGCATTTGTCTGGAAACAGAAAACGCCTGACCCAACTGCGCAAAAGAACAAGCGAAATGAGTGGGCAGTTTGCCGCTCAACCCCAGGCTCAAGTTGAAACTCAACCTGAAACTAAAATTGATTGCAATCCTCCGTCGACAGCGGTGGCTGCGACTAAGGCGTCGTATAAGGCTCCGCCAGTGGTTGAACTAACCCCCGAGGACGAAGAATACATAGATAGTTTAGTCAACGTTGTGAGATTGCCTGAAGAAAGAGGATCGGTTTCTGCCTTTTGGAGCGATCCTACTGCCACTGCTGCCGCCAAAGTAGCATCAAAGATCACGCTGGCGATTTCGACTGACATGAGCATTGCTCCAACCAGTGAATCGGCTCGACCCGAATATATCGATCCAAACGCAATTACTGCAGAACTGCCAATTTTAAATTTCCAGCCTCCGCCGCCTGCTGAAAACAAAAGCGGTCTGAGCGGAAGTTTCCGCAGTCTGAACAGT
>CAZXHW010001190.1:0-2060 GCA_964639915.1 uncultured Heliomicrobium sp. | reverse complement strand
GATGGACCAAAACTCAATTTCAGCGACGTGAAAACGACCAGCGCCGTTGTCGACAACCAGGTATATTTCGGCGGCAAATTGCTTGATTTGAGCGCCGGCGAAGTGAAGATCGGTCGTGCTAAAGGATTTGGAAACGGCGAAAATGATGCTTTCAACAAATTGGTTTCCAAAGAGCATGGCACACTGCGTTGGAATCAGGAGGAAGGATCGTTCCAGTACACAGATCATTCCGACAATGGAACATGGATCCGTCGCCAGGGCAGCGACCATTTTACCCGCATGCCGTCCAACGAGCCTGTCAATGTCGGACCCTTCGACGAAATCAGACTGGGCGGAGACGCCGGACCGCAGCTCAAGATTGCCTCATCGAAAGGCAAGACTCTTCCGGACGGACGGATCAAATATGAACGCCCAGATGGTGTTTTGCTTCGCTCAAGTGACGGCTCTTCCGAGTTTATCGACCATTCCGGCATTCGACTATTCAAAGATACGAAAGGACGAGTACTGGGCTCCGAGGGAACAGCTCCGATTGTCGGAAGACGCTATGTCTACGAAGGCGACAGCGGCTCACTCAACCGCATTGAATATGACAATGGCTCGATCTGGGAGCGTGTCGGTGAAAATCAGTGGAAGATGCGCAACCGAAATGGACAAGAAAACACCTGGAATGGAAAACTTGAGGTTCAGTCCGATGGTTCGTACAAAGCCGTGGCAGATGGTGAAACTGTGGCCACCGTGCACCGCCTTGATGGCAGCGTAGAAGTTCATCGTTCGAATGGACGCATTGACTATGCCAGCGCAGACATCAATATCGAACGCAACCGTTTGAACCAGTTGTCCGATCATCATTTCAGCAATGTCAATCAAAAACGTCGCTTTGATGACATGGTGAAGGCTTTCGAGACTCGAGCGAAAGCGGCTAACTTGAGCGAACAGGAGTTGGCCAAAACTTATCACCAGATCAATCGTCTTTTGTCTGCCGGCAACGATTCGCCTTTGACGATGCTGGAAAGAACCAGATTGTCCGAGCAAATAATGTATCAGGCTGCCTATCCGCACACAATTGACCAGGGATCAAATGGCACCTGCAATGTTACTACCGTTGAGAACAGAATCTTCACGCGCGAGCCTTCCAAAGCTGCCAGCCTGATTACGGATGTGGCCACGACAGGAAAGTATGTCACTGCCGATGGTACCGTCATCGATCTCACACGCGTGCCCGGCGCCATTCGCCCGGATTTGCAATCGAAACGTGTTCTGGGAACTTCTTTCCAAAAGAACGGCTTTGCAGACATCAAACAAGACCGCGCCCGCAACTGGGCCGGCCAAATTTTCGAAGTGACAGCCGTCAATGTGAAGTGGGCACGCACGAATCAACTCAAGCCCGGCGAAGTAATCATCTACGAAAAGAAAACCGGCCCGGTCAGCGGCGACGCCAGCCCCGAAAAGGTGAGAAAGTACTCTGTCGATAAAAATGGCAATCTGGACATTCAAGATATGTCGGACGGTCCCGGTTTCTACACCAGCGATGTCGGCGAACTGACCCAAGTGCACAATCAAATCACGGGCGGCAACGATCGCAATTTCGTAATCGCGCACGGCAACTATGGCGATGCATCTGATGCCGCTTCCTTAGTGAAAGTGCGCAGCCAGCAGGAATTCGAAGCAGCTCTCGAGCAAGTGCAAAGAGACAATAACTTCCCTGCCATTCTCTTAGTTGATGCCAATCAGCCCCCATTCAAGTATTTTGCCAATGACGCTGATAACGGTGGCACCGGCGCCTGGCACGTGATCAACATTCAAAACATTCGCCGCGATGCCAGCGGAAAAATGAAAATCGAATACACCAATCAGTGGGGAGAGAGCTCCAACCGCCTGGGCAACCAGGCCGTAGATGCCAGCGATTTGTACAGGGCCACCAAGCGCAATGGTTCCAATGTTACCTCCATCCAAGCCGGACCTTACAGAGAGAAAGTTGCAGCCCAGGGTCCAAGTGACAAACCCCAATACACACGCCCAATCAAGTTGATCAAAAAGGCAGACTTACCAACTACACCAAA
>CAZXHW010001189.1:0-2071 GCA_964639915.1 uncultured Heliomicrobium sp. | reverse complement strand
CCCGGAAGCGCTCTGTCAATTCTTTAAGCCACTGTTTTCAGAAAACCTAGCAGCGCTTCCGTGACTTCTGCCGGACGTTCAATTTGTACCCAATGGCCAGCGCCTTCAATCATCACTTTGCCGCGTAAATCCACCATCCATTTTTCCATTCGCTGAACCGTATCGCCTCCGCCAAATTTCAGCACCGGGTCTTTGGTTCCAGCGATGAAGAAAGCAGGTTGTTGAATTCTGCCGGTTTCCAGCGAATCCAGTTGTGGCGTCAATTCGACGTTGCGGTCAATGTTTCGATACCAGTTGATCGGTCCGCGAAAGCCGCTTTGCTGATATTGCTCGACGTAATAATCCATATCTTCTTCGGTCAGCCAAGAGGGCAACTGTTCCGGATCGGGCAGTCCGTCTAAAAATTTTGCTGAGGCTAGCTTTTTGCCCAATCGAAATCCTGATGGAAAGTCGCCTGAGCCAGAGTAATAAATCATTCGCAGGCTTTTGCGAATGTCTGCTTCGAACTCTGCTTCGGCGACGCCTGGCTTTTGGAAATAGACCATATACCAGAAATTGTCCCCATAAAATTGCTGTTGGGTCAGTGTTTGGGCTTTCCAGCGAGTGTAAGGCACGCTTAAACCCGCAACGGCTTTTACCCGCTGCGGATGCAGCAGAGCCGTATGCCAGGCAACAGGTGCTCCCCAATCGTGGCCAACCACAATAAATTGATTGTGCCCCAGGGCATCAGCAATGCCGACAACATCATTGGTTAATTCGATGATGTTGTAAGCTGCGATTTCTGCTGGCTTGTCGCTGCCGCCATAGCCACGCTGATCAGGCACGGCGACCTGGAAGCCAGCTTCCACTAAGGGATCAATCTGATGTCGCCACAGATACCAGCACTGCGGCCAGCCATGCAGCAAGATCACCAGTGGGCCATTGCCTTCGACCACAGCGCGCAAGCGGATTCCATTGGTTTCGATCAGTCGGAAATTGTGATTTTTCAAGAGGGTAGGCTCCAAAAAAAGTTTATGAAACAAAGTTAAAGGAATCTTGACTCGGCAAGGTCAAGTGAATATACTCCGCTCCGTCTTAAGGGTTCCTGTCCTGGAACCGGAATTTCTAAAGCGGCGTTCGCTGGCTTTAATAGCAAATCTGGAAAAGAATTCAGGTAAAGGTTGCGTCAAGTGGCCAATTTTTGTTTCGCCTAAAGTTTCATTCTGCAATTGTAATTTATTGTTTGCTGGCTCCTTTCGGTTTTTGACGTTTACCTCCCTCCTTCTCCTGCTTGATTCCCACGATGCGATGGCTCGTATCGTGGGATTTTTTTGTTCTCAATTGCCCTAATGAAAAGCAGTTGTTCATACCCAAATTAGCCGCTCATCTATGCAGTTACGGTTTTGATGAATTCGCTGGCTTCTTCTCAGTGTCACTTTCTTCTTTGGAAATGCGATAGCCCAAGCGCGCTCTGACAACCAAATCAGGATTTTTTACTCTGACAGAAATGGCTCTGTAATTGCCATCTTTCTGTTCGTTAGCAGAAAGATAAGTCAGGGTGTATTGGTGGCGTAATTCTTCAGCGATCAACTGAAAGGCAAAAGATGTGTTTTCGATGTTTTCAGCGCGGATATAACGTGCGCCCGATTGAGCGGCCAAGCTTCGTAAAAAATCTGCTGCCACGAGATAGCGATCACGCACAGGTTGTTGAAGCTGGGAATTCACTCGTGTCGAAGGTTCAGAGTTTGGAGAGGAGGGAGGCGGCATTGTGCCTGCGGGAGACGATTCACCGAAAATAGAGCCCATCGAACGAGGAATATTGATAATAGGTTGCTTTGATTCAGGCTTTGTCGGTTGTTGTGGCTTATTTTGCTCCTGCCAAGTTGGTGATCCCGCGGCAAACTTTGATACAAAAGAGTTCGATGGTCTTTCGGGAAGAAAAATTGGCTTCATGACCGGACCGCCATCATTGCGGGTTTCATATTGAATTGCGTAGCTGATAATCCCTGTGGCCGGATCCATATCAAGTGATCTTGTGAAAGAGGCTTTCTTGCTCGCCGTGTCCACACCGTGGTTCAAAACTACGATTTCT
>CAZXHW010001188.1:0-2074 GCA_964639915.1 uncultured Heliomicrobium sp. | reverse complement strand
CCAGCACGACGAAGGCGGGCAAATCTTTGTTTTCGCTGCCCAGCCCATAAGCCAGCCACGATCCCAGGCTTGGCCGCCCGGCAAGCTGAAACCCCGTCAGCGCAAACGTCTGCGCCGGATCGTGATTGATCTGTTCGGTGTGCATGGATTTGATGAAGCTGATGTCATCGGCAATCTTCGCTGTATGCGGCAACAACTCGCTGAGCCATGCGCCGGACTTTCCATACTGCGCGAATTTGTACAGCGACGGCGCGGTCGGAAAGCTGGATTGATGCGCGGTCATTCCGGTCAGCCGCTGCCCCTGGCGAATCGAATCCGGCAAATTCTGTGCGCGGAATTTTTCCAGACTGGGTTTCGCGTCAAACAGTTCCAGTTGCGAAGGCCCGCCCGCTTGAAACAAAAAAATCACGCGCTTGGCTTTGGGCGCAAAGTGCGGAACCCCGGGCAAGCCGGACTTCTGATCGCCCGCTTGCGCAAACCCGCTTTCGCCGAGCAACGAAGCCAGCGCGGCAGTTCCAATGCCTAGACCAAACCGGTTGAAAAACGAGCGGCGCGTCAGCATCAAATGCAATTCATTCAGTGGATTCATAATTTCGCCTGTCGCTGTATCAAATCAAAAAGTAGCAATGGGGTTAAGCGGCGAACCGGTTCCGCCCTTGATCGGAATGGGAGCCGCCGTCAGCAAAAATTCCCATCGCTTTCGTTTTGCCGTGGCATCACCGAGCGGTTCCAGGTCGCAGTTGTCGAAGATATGCACGCCGAGCGCAATCAGCGTCAGCGAATGAACCGGATGACTAAAGCCTTCGATCCCTGATGGCAGAACATCGCTGGCGGCGTCGCTGCCCAAAATGGCCACATCGCGAGCTTTCAACCAACGGGCGCACGAAGCGTGCAATCCTGCGGCTCCGTCTTTATCAACGTCCCAAGCGCCTTTGGCAGCGCGGCGCGCCCAGCGTCCTGTGCGAATGAAAACCGCGTCTCCCGCAGACACTTTGATTCCCGCCTTCTTTTCCCAGGCTTCCAAATCTTCCGGATAAATGGCGGTTCCCGGTTCCAGGTACGGCACACCTTTTAACGCCGGTATGTCCATCAAAATGCCACGCGTGAAAATGCCTTTTTGCAAATTCGTGATAGCCAGTTTTTCAGCGCCTTTGGCGGTAATCTCCTGTTGCGAAAATCCGTTGTACATCTTTCCCTGGTAAAAGATGTGGCAAAGCGAATCCATATGAGTGTGTTGGTAGCCGTGAAACAGAATCGAAAACGTGTCCACGCTGAATTGGCCCGGATTGTTTGATCCGGTCAAGTTCATCACATGCTTGTACGGATCGGGATTGTCGGCTTCACGTTCGTCGTTGGTTTCGCGAGCCAGCGAAACCGGGACACCTTCTTTTACCAGCGCCGCAGCCTGTTTCCGCTTGCTGGGAGTAATCAGATTCATCGCGCCAAGTTGATCCTCTTTGCCCCAGCGCCCCCAGTTGGAAAGCTGCGTCATCATTTGATCAACGTCGGCTTTGGTCAGCTTGTCAACTTTGATCAGCTTCGTGTTGTCGAGCTTGATCCGCTTCGCGTCCGATTGCGCCGAGGTGGAGCGAGCGAAATTGATGGCGGCGGCAAACAGCGAAGCCAGCGCAATCAGCGAAAGAGTTTGAAAGATTCTGCGATTCATCTCATCTCCGGGTTTGGTTACTGCCGTGTAATGACTTCATCCAGATTTAGCATCAAGCTGGCCGTTGTGGCGTACGCTGCAAGCTCAGCGTGATTTAGGTTTTGGTCGTTTCGTTTTTCACCAACGGACAGCAGCTTTTCCGCTTCCGTTGCGTTTCGACCGAAAAATTCTAATTGCGAATTCAAGTTCCGAACCAGAGCTTTGATTTCCGCTTCGTTTGGCTGGCGCGAAGTTACCATCCGAAATGCCCAAGCCAATCGTTGTTCGGCGGTTGCGCCACCTTCTTTCAACATTCGTTCAGCCAGCATTCGCGCCGATTCGATATAGGTCACATCGTTCATCAAATTCAGCGATTGCAACGGCGTGTTCGAGCGATGTTGCACGTTCCGCCGAGTGCGTTCCGCGACC
>CAZXHW010001187.1:0-2075 GCA_964639915.1 uncultured Heliomicrobium sp. | reverse complement strand
CAAGCACGCTCGGATTTTCGATTAAGCCCACGCCCTTCAGCGGACGAGCCAAAGTTTATTACCCATCTGCAACGCGCGACACTGCTGTTGAGGTGGCAGTCCGCAGCGGCGATGAAACCAGCGGCATTGATATTCGCTATCGCGCGGAAACCGGGTTGGCGATTACAGGAAAAGTCACGGGGGCTCTGACGGGTGGAGACGGTTTGGCAGCAATGACAACCAGTTTTGTCACCTTGACCAAAGCCGGTACCGACATCCTGATTGGCACGTCCATCGTTTCGCCGGTAGGAAGCAATACCGGGTATTCGTTTTACGGTTTGCCGAATGGTGAGTATGAGGTGACGGCATTTCGTCCGGCATTGAACAATGGCGACATTATGGCGTCTGCGCCTCGTCGCGTCACCGTCAACGGACGCGATGTCACCGGAGTAGAATTGAAACTGGAAGCAATGGCTTCTATCAGCGGCACGGTTGCGATGGAAAAACTGGCCGCACCGCCCACGGGGATGAAATGCGAGGCTGGGCGGGAGTCTTTTCTGGATGAAATCAGCTTGCAGGCAAAACCGGGTGACCCACCAGTCCAATCGCTTAACGCACTTTCAATGTTCGGTTTTTCGACCGTGGCTACCCCCGATGATAAAGGCGCATTCACGCTCAACGGATTGAAATCTGGTCGGCATTTCCTGGAGTTGCAACTGCCGGATGAACATTGGTTTGTGAAATCTGCTCAGCTTCAAACATCTCCCGCGACCAACCCAGCCGCGCGCGAAGTCGGTCGCAACGGCATCACGCTCAAAGCCGGAGAAAAAGTGACTGGCCTTGCTGTCACATTGGCCGAAGGCGCAGCCGGTTTGAAAGGCAGAGTCACCGCCACCGGAAGACAGCCATCGCGCTTGCGAGTGTATTTGTTGCCCGCTGAACCCGAAGCCAAAGACGACGTGCTGCGCTTTGCTGAAGTTCGCGCCGATGAAGACGGTTCGTTTACCTTTGCCAACGTCGCACCGGGAAAATATCTGCTCGTGGCGCGCGCCATCGAATCCGAACCAACCGACAAACCAGCGAAACCTGTCGCTTGGGATCCTGCCGAACGCGCCAAACTTCGCAAAGAAGCCGAAACCGCCAATGCGACGGTTGAATTGAAAACCTGCCAACGTGTGACGGATTTTTCGCTTCGATGGATAAAGTAGAACTTTCGCTGGGAGCGTCGGCGCTCCCAGCGAAAGGGTTTGCAAATTACGTCGCCCCGGATTTTTTTCCTAAGCCGCTCGCCTGCTCATTCCGTTCTTGCCAGTTGTTTCGTATCCTTTGCCCGTCCTTTTAATTCCACAACATCAGGAGACACGCTATGAAACCGACTCTGCTGGTTCGCAGTTTGTGTTTGGTTGCTGCGATGGCGTTCATCGCGCTGGCGCAACAAGCCGCCGTCAACATCAAACCCGGTCGCGACCCCAAACAGCCGATTGATGAAGACTACACGCGCAAGATTCGTGAATACACGACGCAGCCCTTTTTCAATTCGCTGCTGACGGATTACCTGCCCGCGTCAACCAAAGTGCCCACGCCAAAAGCCGTGCTTGGCGACGTAGCCGGAGCGCCGGGCAAGCTGCCCTATTCGCACGAAGTGTATAAGTACATGCGAATGCTGGAAGCGGCCAGCCCGCGCGTCAAAGTGTTCAGCATCGGCAAAACCGAAGAAGATCGAGAAATGATCGCTGTCGCTGTTTCTTCGGAAGCCAACATTGCCAAGCTGGAAGAAAATCGCGCACGCCTGACCAAGCTGGCCGATCCGCGCGCAATCAACCTGAACGATGACGAAGCTGAAAAACTGATTCCCGACACAGTGCCGATTTATTACCTGACAGGCACGATCCATTCGCCTGAAACCGGTTCGCCGACAGCCTTGATGGAACTGGCGTATCGTCTGGCTGTGGATGACAGCGCGTACATAAAACACATCCGCGACAACGCCATCACGTTGATTACTCCGGTGGTGGAAGTGGATGGTCGCGACCGGCAAGTTGATGTGTACAACTGGCATCTGGCCAATCCAGGCAAGAACTGGCCGAACCTGGTTT
>CAZXHW010001186.1:0-2079 GCA_964639915.1 uncultured Heliomicrobium sp. | reverse complement strand
CACGAGCAAATATGTCTGGACGAAGCTGCATCCGATGGAATCATTGCCGCAGTTGCTGAATCCGAAGGGCGGCTATTTGCAAAACTGCAACAGCGCGCCGTGGTGGACTTCATTGCGCGATCCGCTCGACCCGAAGAAATTCCCTTCGTATTTTGAAACGGGCAACACGCTCAGTTTGCGTTCGCAGATGTCGCTCGAAATGCTCGAAAGCAAACCGAAGTTTTCGTTCGACGATGTGCGACGGATGAAATACAACACGATCATGCTGCTGGCCGACCGTGTCAAACCTGATCTCATCAAAGCCATCAAAGCCTTGCCGAAGCCTTCGGAAGAGTTGGCGCAGGCGCTGTTTATGCTGGAACTCTGGGACAACAGCACGTCGGACGATAGTCGCGGCGGCCCGTTGTTTCAGCGGTTCTGGGACACCTATCGCACCGCAATCAAGGAACCGTTCGCCGTGCCGTGGAGCGTGAGCAATCCGGCGAAAACACCGTCCGGCCTTGCCGACACGAAACTCGCCTTGCAGCATCTGGAAGACGCAGTGCGCTGGATGCGGACGACTTGGCGCGTCCCGGATTCGCCGTGGGGCGGGGAAAAAGCGGCTTGGGGCGAGATCAATCGTTTCCGCATTGGCGATCTGGAAATTCCTGCTGACGGCGCGAGTGGCGGATACGGTTTGTTTCGTGTTGTGCAATCCGTTCCGCAACCCGACGGCAAACGCATCACAGGAACGGTGGCGAAAGATCAGCCAATGGTCGGCGGCGGCGACGGTTGGGTGATGGCGGTCGAATTCACGAAGCCGATCATCGCGTATTCGGTACTGGCCTACGGGCAAACGTCGAACCTGCAATCGAAGCACAGCGCCGATCAATTGCGGATGTTCGCCAATCACCAATACAAACGCGCGTGGTTCAGCGAGTCTGACATCAAAGCGAATCAGGAACGCGAGTATCGGCCTTGAAGGCAATAAGCGCAGTTGCAGGCGGAGTGTTCAGGGAATGAATTTCCACCAGCTAAAGCTGGTGGAAGGGGGACTGAAAGAGCAAAGGCTTGAGCCAAATTCTGAAAAAAGCTTCTTCCAAAGAGCTTTCGCTAAAGCGGTTCGGAAAAGGATTCTTTTCTTTCTTCGGCTGAAGCCTGTATCTTTTAGCTCTCTTCCACCAGCTAAAGCTGGAGGCAATTCATGAAATTCAGGCTGAGCACTCATCCTGAAACCGCTGTAAATTCACGGACGAAAAAAATCCTGACAGGAGCAAAGATTATGCAAAAAATGATGAAGCAAACGGGCAGCATTCTGTTGCTGATGTGGTGTGCGCTCACCTTTGTTTACGCGCAAAAAAACCAAAGCGACCATAAGCTCGACAAGCCCGAATCCGTGGGCGTTTCGTCCGAACGGTTGCAGCGCATCAATCAACTGATCGAACGCAAAATCAGCGAAGAAAAAGTCGTCGGCGCAGTCACGCTGGTTGCCCGGCGCGGCAAGATCGTGCATCTCGCCGCGACCGGCAAAGCAGACGCTGAAGCGGGCAAGCCGATGAAGACTGACGCGATCTTTCGCATCTATTCGATGAGCAAACCCATTACGACTGTCGCCGCGATGATGTTGTACGAAGAAGGCAAATATCAAATTGACGATCCCGTCGCGCTGTACCTGCCCGAATTCAAAGATGTGATGGTGTATGGCGAAGGCGGCGCGCTCGTGAAACCCAAAAGCCCGATGACGATTCGCCATTTGATGTCGCATACGTCGGGGCTGACTTACGGCTTCTTTGGCAATACCGAAGTAGACAAGCTCTATCGCGCAGCAAACCTGATGGGAAGCGAGAGCACGCTGGCCGAGTTTACGCAAAAACTGGCGAAGCTGCCGCTGCTCTTTCATCCCGGCGAACAGTGGAATTACGGCGTGAATACGGATGTGTTGGGGCGATTGGTTGAGGTCTGGTCAGGCTTGACGCTGGATGAATTTTTCCGCCAGCGCATTTTCAAACCGTTGGGCATGAATGACACCGGGTTTGATGTGCCGGCCAGCAAAATCGAACGCTTCACAACCAATTACCAATGTGGCTTGAATCCACTGGC
>CAZXHW010001185.1:0-2079 GCA_964639915.1 uncultured Heliomicrobium sp. | reverse complement strand
TTTCAGCGTCGGCTGTCGAAGGGGCTGCAAATCCTGACTTCGTATGCCTGGGCGCATTCGCTGGATTTGGCTTCGAACGATTCCGCGCCGCTGACGCCAGCGGAACGGTTGGCTCCAAGTACAGATCGTGGACATTCCGATTTCGATGTGCGGCATTTGCTGGCTGGTGGGGTGACGTATGAATTGCCTTCGCTAAAGGTGCCGATTGCCAGTCGGTTGTTGCGTCATTGGTCCATTGCCAGCATCTTCCGCGCGCAAACTGCCACGCCGATCAACGTCACGTACTCGCGCGACATTGGCTTTGGATTTTTCCCGCTGCGGCCAGACCTTGTGCCAGGTGTTTCCGCCTTCATTAGCGATCCGAATGCTCCCGGCGGCAAGCGGCTCAATACTTTTGGTTCGCCCGACTTCAGTCAACCTGATTCTCAAACCGGCGCATTCGCACCTGCCAAAGAAGCCCGCCAAGGCACACTGGGCCGCAACGCTTTACGCGGCTTTCCTTTCTGGCAAATTGATTTAGCGCTGCAACGGCAGTTTGCGTTGAGCGATCAATTCAAACTTCACCTTCGTGCAGACGTGTTCAACCTTCTCAATCATCCAAACTTCGGCAATCCAAACGGCACACTCAGCGATCCGTTTTTTGGGACAGCCACTTCCATGCTGAACCGAGGCTTGGGTACCGCAGGCGTCAATGGCGGTCTGAATCCCGTCTTTCAAGTTGGCGGACCGCGCTCAGCACAGTTGGTGATGAAACTGTCTTTCTAACGTTACTATCCGAACTCAGGCGGGGCTGTTCAGTCACAGAGACCACCGAGATCGCCGAAAGGTAAGCTGATCCTGTTTTTTCAAATTTCTCTGCGGGCTCTGTGGCTAAATTCAGAGAATGGATAGGCGGCTGAGTGAACAAGCTTTTTCAGAAAATTTTGGCTATCCTGTGAACTTGATTAACACCTTTCGTTTTCAGGAGAAGCTATGTCCACAGTTGCATCTACCAACGGTTCTTCCCTCAAAGTGATTCGCGGAGCTTGCCCGCACGATTGCCCTGACACCTGCGCACTGGTTACGACGGTTGAAGACGGCAAAGCCATCAAGGTCAAAGGCGCCGAAGATCATCCGACAACCAACGGATTTCTTTGCACGAAGGTCAATCGGTATCTGGAACGCACTTACAGCCCGCAGCGCGTTCTGTATCCGATGAAACGTGTTGGCGAGAAAGGCAAAGGCATTTTCCAGCGCATCACTTGGGACGAAGCGCTCGACACCATCGCTGCCAAATACAAGGAAATTGCCGCCGACGATCCCCAAGCCATTCAGCCATACAGCTATGCTGGGACAATGGGAATGGTACAAGGCGAAAGCATGGATCGCCGCTTCTTTCATAAAATTGGCGCTTCGCTGCTGGATCGAACCATTTGCGCTTCCGCCGGAGCCGCAGGGTACAAAGCCACCATCGGCTTAAGCATGGGAACAGATCCGGAACGGTTCAACGAAGCCAAACTGATTTTGATTTGGGGATCGAACGTTATTACTTCGAACGTTCATCTGTGGCCGAAGATTCTGGAAGCGCAGCGCAACGGAGCGCGCATCATCGCGATTGATCCTTACCGCAGTTTGACTGCGGAAAAATGCGACCAGCACATCGCTCCATTGCCGGGAACCGACGGCGCGCTGGCGCTGGCAATGATGCACGTCATCATCAAGGAAAATCTGATTGACGCCGATTACGTTGAAAAATACACGCTTGGTTTTGAACTGCTGCGCGAACGCGTAATGGAATATCCGCCGTCGAAAGTCGCCAAGATCACCGGGTTAGACCAAGCGACGATTGTCAGCCTGGCGCGTGAATATGCGACGACCAAACCTTCGATCATTCGATTGAATTACGGGATGCAGCGACACGCTGGCGGAGGCATGGCAGTTCGCACTGTCGCTTGTTTGCCTGCGTTGGTTGGAGCTTGGCGCGATGCCGCCGGTGGCGCGCTGCTTTCCACTTCCGGCACCTTTGGGATGAACACGACCGCGCTTGCCAGGCCCGATTTGATCTGGAACAACCCGCGCACGATCAATATGTCCGCCATT
>CAZXHW010001184.1:0-2081 GCA_964639915.1 uncultured Heliomicrobium sp. | reverse complement strand
GATTGTCGTTGTTTGAATCGAAGTAAACGCTTTCTTCAACGCAAAATTCCAGAGCGGCCTTTTTGGTGCTTTCGACCTGAACGTAATAGCTGATTGTAATTTCTTCGCCAACCTGCGCATCGCCATCCCATTGAACTGTGCTATCGCCGGAAAGCGCGCTGGTGCGACATCGCCCTTTGCTGGCGGAACATGAACCATCCAGAGCAACAATTCCCGGTGTCAGTTTGGCCAGGAACTCGGCTCCGGTATTGTCTTGCTGCGCCGTGACGCCTGTATTTTTCAACAGGGTTTCGACTGTATAAAGATTGCTGCATTGGCCGGTGCTGGTGATCGTGACTAGCGTATCCTGCCTTTCAAAAAAAGCTCCGGCAACAACGCGAATCCATTTCAGCGAGGTGTTGTTGGAAGTTTTCGGATCGAAGCTGTCGGAATTCGCTACGGCTCGGTTTAGGTATTTGCCCGCAACATCCGGAGCTTGCGCCGTCACGGTAAAAGTCGCCTTTTCCCCCGGTGGCAAAATTTCAATCGGCGCAAACGACACGCTATTCCCAACAACTTGTCCACCAGTGATTTCCGTGAACCCTTCCGGCACGGCATCGGTGACAACCACGTTTGTCGCTTCCGATGGCCCGGCGTTCATCACCGTGATCAGAAAAGAAACGATGCCTCGCGGTTCGACCGCAGCACCAGAAGTTTGTGTTGTGATAACCAGATCGGCTTGCGGCGCGTTGATAATTCCCTGGCAAGGATGAAGCAAAGTTGCGCTATTTCGCGGACTTGGTGGCGCAGCAATGAAATCAGTGTTGTTGCTTCGCGTGTCGCGACACCCTTCGTCGCGGCGGAGTGTGGCTGAAGCATTGCCCGCGGACGGAGCGGGTGCGCTGCCACGAAAGCATGTCGCCAAACTGCCGTATGCTACAAAATCAACGATCGAGATTTCCGACTGGCTGGAGGGACAAAGGCTGTTGGGAGCATTGACCAGGTAAAAGTTGTTTTTGACCAGTGCGACTTTGCCCGCTGAAGCATCAATTCCAATGGACCCGACAGCATCTGGCGCAGGCAAATTCTTTGAACCGATTGCGCCAGCCGATAGCTGAATCAGGTAATACTGCCCCGGAGCAATTGAACCAGAAAGATCTACTTTCTGCCAGGCTCCGCTGTTTGCAGCCGCGTACTGCAACGACCACCCAATCAAACTCGTGGTCACAACCCCGCGGTTAAACAATTCAATAAAGTCATTTTTATAGGCGTTGGCGCTGCTACCACCTCCGCCGTAAATCTGACTGATGACGATTTCAGAATTGATATGAGCGACTGGGGAGGTTGCCGCGAACAATTTGACGACATAAGCCAAGCTCCAGATTGAAATCATCAAGACGCACACCGTTACGCCGACACGCAAGCATGTCGCGCGGCAAAATCGAAAACGGGTCGTGAGGAGCGGCGTCTTCATCAAATTTGAGAAACAACTTGCGAGAGAGTGCTTTCGTCATTCTCTGAACTATCAGTGAGGGTTTAGAGTTTTTCTGACTTACTCAGTCGCAGACGAAAAGAATTTTTCCGGATCGCAATCCACTAATGAGGAAACAACCCAGTCGGCTTTTGCCAAATCTTCGGCTTTATAACTGTTCGTTACCGCCAAACACCACATACCTGCTCGCTTTGCGGCTTCGACGCCCGCGACGGAATCTTCGATTACCAGGCACTCGCTCGGCTGAATCTGAGTATTGCCAAGAGCATTCAGGGCAACAAGCGCTTTGTTGTACCCTTCCGGATCGGGTTTGCCCGATTTGAGGTCTGCTGAAGTGATGATGGTCTGGAAACAATTACGAATCCCAGCACGCAGCAGCACGTGTTCGATCTCTTTGCGTTCCGCGCCGGAGACAATGCCTATCGGGTAGTTTGCCGCAAGCCGTCGCGCCAGTTCCACCACACCGGGGAAAAGCAGAAAGCGTTCGTCAATGGCTTCCAGGTAGTAATCGGTTTTGCGGGCGATCAGCGCTACGATGTGGGCCAGATCAGCCGCTTGCTGCTCGCGTCCAGCGTCGGTCAGCGCTGTGCGGAAGCATTTGAAATTGTCG
>CAZXHW010001183.1:0-2082 GCA_964639915.1 uncultured Heliomicrobium sp. | reverse complement strand
GCCCATCGAATCGAGTACCTTGCCACGGAGGCCCGTTTGTGCGGCGAAGACTTGTGCCTGCCCGAGCAAGATTGCGGTGAGGACAACGATTTGGAAGAGGCAAATGAAGCGATGAAAATCAGTAGTAACGATCATAGAAATCCTTTCGTAGGCGATTCTTTCTAAGCAGCCCTAATGAGCAATTGTATTGCGGCTAACCTGCTATAGGCTGTTGTTAGGGGGGTAACATGGCCTGCACAGAAGCAATCGGTTCTGTGGAATGATTAGGTGGCGGCGGATGGAAGTGCGTCGCCCCGTGTTATGTCAAAACCATTTGTGGTGCATCCTAATGCAACTGAATTGGGAAACGAAGTTGAAAATCATTTTCAAGAAATGTATTTTCTTTATCTGGACTTTGTCTGTCAAGGCCAGTCCTACCCTCTTTCGATTTTTTTGCTTACTCTGTGGCCTTCTCGATATATCAATCTGGGGTGGTGTTACTATTTGATCCAGGGCAACGAAGTTAACGAAATGGGCCGTTTGATCTTCTGAGACGCTAAAGCAAGCACGATATTCTCACTTTGAAATCTATTCACCAAACTCGAAGGAGAAAAGTTCCATGCCTACTACCTGGGGTAAACCCAACAATGACACTGCTGGCGAATCCCGGCTCCGAAGCGATCTAAGCGGGGGCGGCTTTGAGTGCGGCGAAGGCCGAAACTCGCGTTTTCGCCAGCGGGCGCTCCGCCAGCCATTCGGCGATCCGAATGAGGTTGAGGGCCACCGCTGTCAGAATCTGCTGCAAATGTGTTTTGACTAAACCGAGATAGCGCGCCTGGCGCAAATCACAGCGGCGGATGCCCTGCGCATGTGTGCCTTCAATCCCTGCACGAGCGGCATAAGCAGCGTGGAAATCGGGCGTGGTTTGTTCCGCGCGCCGTTTTTTGGGTAAACCCAACGGCGTTGTCATCAAGTGCAAAGTAGAAAAGGTGATTTCGCTTTTACATTTGCAGTGACGAAATCAGTGGCATTTCTGCTCATTTTTCAGCCGCTATCACGCAAAAAGGAGTGATTTTTTTCGCCTTTCAGTGCTTCTGCGAAATTGTCGTCATTTTCTTGCAGAGGCCTGATGAGGCTATAAAGCATTCCTTTCAAAGCAGTTATGACCTCTTTGCACTTCGTGTCAGTAGTGTTGGGTTTACCCCTCGTAAGGCGACCCTCCCGCAATCTCCAAACCTCGAAAAATCCCCATCCAAACTCCGTTCATTGGCACATCCCTTGCTCACTCCCGAGCCATCTCGCAAACGCTCTTCAGGTCGTTAGTTTGCGGGAGAATGCAGGAGCCGGGGTCCGTGCGATCAAGGCTTCTGCACCAATCGGTTGAGGTAGGTTTTCACGGGTGGACAAGAGAGTGGCTCCGACCGAATTCCTCAAGAAACTCTCACAACAAAAGGAACCTGCCATGACCAAACTCATCTTCATGACAATTTGTCTCGGAATCTTCACGCTCCATGCCACGTTGGCCCTGCCGCGCACGTGGCGCGAGAAAAAAGAAACGCATCAATTCAACGCCGCCGTGTTGGCGACATTTGCGCGGGCTAACGACTTCTTTCAGGCCGACTGGGAACGCGATTCCGCTCGGCTGGAAGAATTGATTGCATACCTGCGGCAGAACGAACGCTATACCGGGCAGTTTGATTGTCACTGTAAATCGTATGCGTACCTGGGCAAAAATAAAGGCGAGCAGTTGTCCGCTGCACGCCGTGCATTGATTCAGCGTGTGCTCCAAGTCCACGACGCTAATGTACAGGTGTGTATTTTGGAGATGTATGATGGCACGCCTGCGCTGAGTTATCCCGGTGGTGATGTGTTCTTCAACTGGAAAACGATCAACAAGCTGACGGAGGCCGAGTTTGTGGCGTTGTTAGGACACGAGGTCGGCCATCGCTACGCGCATCGTGCGATCCAGACAGACAAAGAAGAGGAAATCTTTGCCGATTATGTGGCAGCCTGGACGCTGCACCAGTTGGGGCTGAATAGCGGTGCTGCGATCACCCTCTTCAATCGCCTGCCCAGCCGGAAAGGAGGGCTAACCCATCCGTC
>CAZXHW010001182.1:0-2082 GCA_964639915.1 uncultured Heliomicrobium sp. | reverse complement strand
AATAATCAGCCAGAAAATGCCTCGCCAGATTGTGCCGTTATAAATTTGGCCGACGCCAGGAATAAAGAAACTCAGGACTGCTGCTGTTCCGGGATTTTTCATATTGCTTTCCTCCACGCCGGGAAGATACGCATGCCGGGTGAAGAAAAGTTCCGCCGATCAAAACACTGCACGCTCTCGCACGGTTTCTTTTGTCGCTAAACTGAATCGCGAATCGGTTTCGCCGCCCTCGATAATTTTTGCCGTGACGTATTCGCCCAGCGCGGGACCATGTTTGAATCCGTGCCCGGAACCTCCACCGACCAGCCAGACATTGCTGAAGTCGGGGTGACGATCAATCAGGAAATTGCCATCGCATGTGTTTTCGTATTGGCAAACGCGCGTTTCAACAAGCGGCGCATCTTTCATTGCCGGAAACCGCAGGGCTAAAAATTGCCGCACCTCGTCCAGCAGTTCCGGGGTGATGTTGCGGTCAGCCGTGTCAGGATCAATCGCAGGGCCATGACGATCAAGAGCGACTTTGAAGCCACGGTTTTCCAGATCAGGCAAGCCGTAAAACTCTCCGGCAAAATCAATCCAGGTCGGCATTTGCGGCGAAGCAAATCTTGTCTCGCCCGCTGGCGAGCCGAAAAAGAAAACTTCCTGTCGGGTTGGGTGAATTCGATTTGCCAGCAATTTAGGAAATAGTTTTGGCAGCCACGGGCCGCAGGCGAAGGCAAAAACCCCGGCTTTGATTTCCCTGCCGCTGATTGTTTTTAGCGCTCCAAGTTGGCCAGGGCTAGAAGGGCTCGCCGCTGCTTCGATCAGCAAATCGCCGCCTCGACGCACAAAATCTTCAGTAACGGTTTGCACGGCCCGTCGAGCCAGCAACGCGCCGCTGTCAGGTTCATAAATCGCCCAACTGATGTCGCCGAAATTGATTTGCGGATAACGGCGATTCAATTCATCGCGCCGCAACTGTTCAAACTTGATGCCGACGGTTTGCAGCGTGGCAAGCGTTGCCACTGTGTAAGGATCATTTTCACGCGCCATCCACAGCACGCCAGTTGGCTGGAAAAGCTCTGGTCTGTCAGTTTTGGCAAATAACGCTTGCCACAATCCCAGTGAACGATTCGACCAGCGAGTGTAAATTTCATCAGCGCCATAACCCATTCGGATAATGCGAGATTCCCCGCCGGAACTTGCCCGGCTGTGCGCCGCGCCATAAGCGTCAATCAACGCGACTTTCAAGCCCGCGCGTTGCAGCCAATAAGCCGTCCAGGAACCAAAAACGCCCGCGCCGATGACTGCGGCATCGTAGCTTCTGTTCATTCACCGTTCCTCCGAAAAATTGTGTGGTTGCCGCAAGCTACGGCAGTCGGACTATAATGATCGCACCCATCAAATTTCAATGTGTCCAAACTTCCCTGGGAATTCAATGCGTCAAGATTCTTTTACTGATACTTTGCAGCGAGAACGGGCAAATTTGTTGCGCGCGGCAAACGATTCGTTTGAGAGATTGCAGGAGAGTCACGACAAGGGAAATCTGGATCAATTGCTGGCAGCGACAACCGGGATGCGACAATCCATCAATGAAGCTCTGAAAAGACAGGCCGCTCGCATCAGTAAGGAAGAGTTGATCCATTTGCAGTCCGATTTGCACAAAGCCTTGGACGAACGGTTTCAAAGCGGCGTGAAAGAATATTTTGAACGGCGGTTCAAGGCCTTGAGCGACCTTGCTCGCCGAGACCCTTTAACAGGATTGCTGAATCGCGCTGCCTTTGAAGAACGGATGAGTGAAGAGGTGGCGCGTGCGTTACGGTACGGGCGGCATTTGGCGCTGGTGATGTTCGACGTGGATGATTTCAAGTTGGTCAATGATCGCTTTGGCCACCAGGAAGGCGATCGGGTATTGATTCATGTGGCGAGAGTTTTGCAGGCTTCATTTCGACTGAGCGATCCGGTTTTTCGATATGGCGGAGACGAGTTCTGCCTTATTCTTTCCAACTGCCGAGAGGAGCAGGCTCGTGAGGTGTACATGAGCCGGCTCTCCTCCGAGATCAAGAAGCGCTTGATGAACGTGAACATCAGCTTCGGCATCGT
>CAZXHW010001181.1:0-2088 GCA_964639915.1 uncultured Heliomicrobium sp. | reverse complement strand
GTGCCGGCACCGTAATCGGTGGCGTTCTCGAACCACCCAACAGCACGCCTGTAATCATTGAGGACGGGGCATTTATCGGGGGCAGTTGCGGCATATATGAAGGATGCATTGTCGAAAAAAATGCAGTCGTAGGCGCGGGAACCATCATTACAGCTCGCACTCCTATCATCGACATTCAGTCCGGTGAAGAACATTTTGGTCGCGTACCGGAGAATGCAGTAGTTGTGCCGGGCGGCCGCCAGAAGAAAGTCGGCGATCGTGAATTCATCTTGCAAACGCCGCTAATCATCAAGCGACGCGATCCGCAAGTTAGCGCAAAGCTGGCAATGGAAGAATCACTGCGCGTTTTCGAGTAACGAGTTAGAGCAAAAACGGTGTTAACGCACTGGTGCACAATCGCTGGTATTGCTGCCGCGTAATGCGATAAAGCTGCTCCAGCGCCGGTTATTGCGCAATCTGCGCTATTGGCTCGCACTAGCCTTAATCACTTGACATCTCAAAAGCTCGACGGGGCTCATTAAATCGCTCCCGCCGCCCCTTCTTAAGGATTGCTTTATAATTCCCGAAAAGCTAGTTTCTAGGTACTTTCGTACATCAACTCAAACAAAACCCTAGGAACCAGGCTCCAACCCAGCCATCCCAGTGCACGAACTGTTTCACGCATCCGTTGCGCCTAAGCCAGCGTACGTTTGAAACCGTTCGGATTTTGTTTTTGTTGGCGAACCCAAACCAGGGTGTTCCGCCCGAACCTGTTGTTGCAGTGTTCGGACTCAATGCCCGCAACCAATAAAGAGACACATTATGAAAAACCGCAGCGCATTCGCGAGTATCGCGATGGCGGTGTTCATGATTCTCGGTCTTAGCGTTGGTAGCGGCAATGCCGACCAAGCTAATCCGGGAGTTGTAAACCCGCCCATCATCACGCCTGTCGAGACCGCGGTCCCGACGGCAGTCACAGTCGTCGCCGCCCAGACCACACCGGAAGAGTTCTACCGGCAGGTTTGGAAAATCGCGAAGGACGACTTTCTCTGGCAAGATCGCCTCACCAACTTCGACCAGTGGGAGCACAAGTACGACGGCAAGCTCGCCACTCAAGCCGATGCGGAGAAGGCAATCAACGACATGCTGGACACGCTGGGGGACGGTTACACGTACTTCCGGAACAACAGCGCGACGAAAAGCAAATCTACGCAGACGGCAGCTACCAACGTTGTAAGCTACCGAATGATCGGCAGCGTCGGATACATCAAGATCTCGACGTTCGGCTCCGAGAATGCTGCTTCCGAAACGGAAGCAGCTATCAAGGCGCTCAATAAGCTCGGTGCCAAATCCTATATCGTTGACCTGCGGGACAACGGCGGTGGCTATGTGGCGCAGGCTTTTGCGATCACCGGTATGTTCCTCGACCAAGGCGAATTCGCCACGGCCAAGGGCAACAAGGACGGCAAGCCGTACAGCTGGGTGATGACTGTCACCAAGACCGAGCTTGAAGAAAAGGAAAACGGCAACGTGTCAAAACGCACGCGTGTCGGCAACCTGACTGGCGAGAAGCCTGTCTTCATTCTGGTCAACGGTGGCTCTGCATCTGCTTCTGAGATGTTCGCCGGATCACTTAAGGACCTCGGGCGTGCAAAGCTCGTTGGTTCTAAAACTTTCGGCAAGGGCATTTCACAGCTCAACATTGATCTGCCGTTCAACACCTCGATGCAAGTGACTTTCGCCAAGCTGTATCAGCCTGCAGGCGGATCGATTCATGGAGTTGGGATGACCCCCGACTACGTGGTTGCTCCTGTCGCGAAGATTGATGCACCGCTTACTCGTGCGCTCGAACTGGCTGCGCCAAAGGCCAAGCCATGACAGACACGGGCGAAATCTCACAAGCTCAGCACTGAAGGGTTGGTAATCTGCACTCAAAAATGCGGACCCTTCCCTTCAGTGTTTTTTGTCAGCTCTTACTACTTCTTTTAGTATTACAGCCTAAAAAAGGATGAAAGGCCTTCAGGGACTGAACATATAGTCCAGTAATGAGACCTTTCATAGTTCGAATTTTAGAAGAATTTCCCTGCCGAGGCAAGCCGTCATTTTTTG
>CAZXHW010001180.1:0-2088 GCA_964639915.1 uncultured Heliomicrobium sp. | reverse complement strand
GAACAACTGGGGCCGGTCATTGCTGAAGATGTTCAAACAGCCCGGCAGTTGGTGGCGGCTTGTCTGGCAGAGCAAACTGGCAACGCTTTTATCCTGGACGCCACACATCATAAGCCAGAATGGTTGCAGTGGCTGGAATCCGTCGGCTTCAAAGAGCAGCGGCCTTTCATTCGAATGTTTCGTGGCCAGGCTAGGCGGTTTGGCTTACCCGAAAATCAATTTGCGATTCCGGGGCCGGAGTTCGGGTGAATCAGTAACGTTATGATCGAAACCGAAGAACAACTGGAAGACAAGCTGTCAGCGCCAACCGAGCGTGACATTGACTTTATGCGTCGCCTGACTGGCGATGTGATGGTTCTGGCCGCAGGCGGCAAGATGGGGCCTTCGCTGGCCAAACGTTGCAAACGGGCAATTGAAGCTGCTGGCGTGTCGAAGCGCGTAATTGCCGTTTCGCGCTTCAGTTCGTTGGAGGCTAGAAACGAACTGGAAACTTCCGGCGTTGAAACCGTTTCTTGCGATTTGCTGAAGCGAGACGAAGTGGATCGGTTGCCGGATTGCGAAAACGTGTTGTACTTGGCGGGCAGAAAGTTCGGCTCGGCGGATCGAAGCGATTTGACCTGGGCAAGCAACACGGTGGTTCCAGCCTATGTTGCGCACCGGTACCAAGCTTCACGGATTGTGGTGTTTTCAACCGGCAATGTCTATCCGTTTGTCGGTGCAGGTAGTGCTGGTTCGGTTGAAAGCGACGACTTGGACCCGCGAGGCGAATATGCGCAATCGTGTTTGGGACGCGAACGAGTCTTTGAATACTTTTCGCGCGAACAGGGAACTCGGTGTTTGATGTTCCGGCTGAATTACGCCGTGGATTTGCGGTACGGAGTGCTGGTGGATATCGCTCGAAAAGTTTTTTCTGGCCAACCGATTGACCTGTCCGTTTCACGGTTCAACGTGATCTGGCAAGGCGACGCCAATTCGTATGCCTTGCGAAGCCTGGAGCTATGCGATTCGCCGCCGCGCGTATTGAACGTCACTGGCGGTGAAATTATCTCTGTGCAGCAAGCGGCTGAGTTCTTTGCGCAGCGTTTTCAGCGTGAAGTGAGCTTCAAAGGTGCAGCCTCTGGCCTGGCGCTGCTCAATAATTCTGCGCTTTGCCGCCAATTGCTGGGTGAGCCTGACATGAAGCTGGAAGAGTTGATGGAATTGGTCGCGCATTGGGTTGAGGTCGGCGGCAAAAGTTTGAACAAGCCGACCAAGTTTGAAGTCGTTGATGGAAAGTTTTAAGCGATGTCACCTTCGAAACTTTATTCTGAGATTGGTAGCAAATTGCGTGAAGGCATTGTCATTCCAGCACATCCGCTGGCGCTGACTGAAACGCGGAAGCTGGACGAACGGCATCAGCGCGCATTGACGCGATATTATTGTGATGCTGGCGCAGGCGGCATTGCCGTCGGAGTTCACACCACACAGTTTGCTATTCGCAATCCGGAAATTGGATTGTTCCAGCCGGTGTTGAAACTGGCGGTGGAAACAGCGCGCGAATGGGAACAGAAAAGCGGGCGACAGATCATCAAAATTGCTGGCGTTTGCGGGCCAACGGAACAGGCTGTCGCAGAGGCGGCGTTTGCTGCCGAAATCGGATATGACATTGGCTTGCTCAGCCTGGCAGCCTTGCGCGAAGCGACGATCGAACAGTTGATCGGGCATTGCCAGCAGGTTTCCCAGGCGATTCCGTTGTTCGGATTTTACCTTCAACCGGCTGTTGGGGGGCGCTTGCTGGGATACGAATTCTGGCGAGCTTTTTTTGAGATTGAAAAGGTCGTTGCCGTGAAAATAGCGCCCTTCAATCGGTACCAAACACTGGACGTCATTCGCGCTTTGGCCGATAGCGGTAGGCAAGACGAGATCGCACTTTACACAGGCAACGATGACAATATCGTTGCTGACCTGTTGACTGAGTTTCGGCTGGGTGGCGGCGAGAAGCTTCATTTTGCGGGCGGCTTGTTGGGGCATTGGGCGGTCTGGACGAAGCGTGCTGTAGAGCTGCTTGAGACTGTCAAAACCTGCAAGCTTAATGATGGGAAGGATGCC
>CAZXHW010001179.1:0-2098 GCA_964639915.1 uncultured Heliomicrobium sp. | reverse complement strand
GAAGTTTCTTTTTCTTTGCCGGAGCGGTCGCCTTTTTAGCCTTTTTAGCTATTTTTTTTGCGGGCATCAGATTATTACCGGCACACCGTACGGCCCTTCAAATTGTCCCCAACGATTCACGATATCCGCGTCCGGATGGGGAGCCTGAGCCGCGTACTGGCGCTCCAATTCTTTCTGGTAGTGCGCCCCTCGAACCACTGGCGCGGACTGATCAATTCGCTTCCAGATAGTGAAGATCCAGTAATCAACACGCCTGATGGCGTCCTTCAAATGAATCACACCATCAACCACTTTTACGATTACGCCATCTACGACACGAGCGACACGATCCGAGAGGCTTCCGTCATCCCGTTTTACTGGCGCAATCCATTTATCCGCTTGGGCGCGCTGCCATTCCGAAGCGCTAACCGTGCGAACTCCATCCTTACCCCATAAAACGCGATATGGACGCCGTCGAGGTCCATGCTTTGTTCCTGGAAATGCCATAAATAGAAAATGCCGCCGAAGGAAGACACTTCTGCGAAGTGAAATCTTCGACGGCGAGTCAAGCTCAAGCCTTAATAAATTGTTTGTCGAAAAAGGTTTAGCGCGGGCGCTGACTGATCGTCATTGCCGCCAGTCTTTCACGCATTTCCTGATTCAAATCATTCAACCGCTGCAATTGCTGCTTCATTTCGGAAAGTTGCCGCTCTGCCAGTTCCTGGCGCGCAACCATTTGGCCAGCCCAATAGAAAGAGGCTCCAAAATTGGCCAGAAACACAAGCAGGGTGGTAACGAGAATCGTCACCACCCAGCTTGGCACAGAGACTTTTGAATTTGTGGTCGCCACTTCCTTATCACTCTTTTCGCGCGTTGCAACTTCGTCGCGAAACAGGCTGTTAACAGTCAAAGCCTTCATTGCTACCTCCTTCGTTGGGCACCGATTCGAGGGAGAGAGGTGCTCCGCGCTGACAAGCAATCGAGAGCGCGGAGCTTGTCAGTTTACGATTGCGGCGAGTGCGCCGCCTTCAGCAATTGCCAGGCTTCAGCAGCCTCATCATCGTGACGCTTTGCCGCGTCAAGCACGCCCTGATCGTCGTACGCACCACGCGCCTGGACGTCCTGCACGACCACGAGGCCGCGATTCAACAAAAACTGGCCCAGCGCCATCAGCGCCAAGACCTTGTCCATTCCAGTCTTTTGCTCTGCGGCCGCTATTTGCTCTTTCGCGATTTCAATCACATTCTGCGTTGCCATATTTTCTCCAAGAGATGATTGCCTAAATAAACCTTCAGTTTGCGAAACGTCGCAGACTACACACCGGCTGCGTGCTGGAACAATCGCCAGTCATCGGCCGAAATTACTATCGAAGTCGTACCGGCTTTCACCTTTAACGACTTGACGAGCCGGTCAAACAGATTGGCCGTTTGCTCGGCATTCGCGAAAAAGCCTGCCCAGATCGCGCGAGACGAATCCGGCAGGTTCGGGAACAACGTCTTATCTTGAACGACAGAGGTCGCAGCTTCTTTGAGCGCAGCGGCCAGCTTCTCCAGCTCCACTTTCCCAGATTGCGATAGCGTGATGATGACGCTTCCATCTGCTTGCACCTTTTTGAAATCCGGTGAGTCTGCAAAATCAATCACCTTGCGGTTTGCGCTGCGAAAGACATCCACCTTCCCACCAAATGACACAGCCGGATCAGCATCCAACAACCGCAAATCTACCAACTGCTTCAGGGAAAGCTGAATCTCACGAGTAGAAATTGCGTTATTATCAAGCTGTTCAATGAACTTGCGTGTTGGCGTTGCATCCTTTCCGCCCCAACAGGCAGTAAAAGAAACTGCCAGCAACAAGCAGCAAGTCACCATCACCAGAGATCGAAGTCGAGTCGAATAATTCAGAAATTTCATAAAAAGCGTTACTCCAAAATTGATAAATACCTAGACTACGTTAAAAACCTGCTTGGCCAACTGCCATCGTTTGGCGCGATCGTCCAAGCCATTCAGACCGCCGTTAATTCGGCGCGTCAATTTCGCAAATGCTTCCAGGCCACCCTTTGCCGTCGCGTCGGCCAACTCGTTGCAGCCATTCTCCGACCAGAAAACCCCGGCCACCTGGA
>CAZXHW010001178.1:0-2101 GCA_964639915.1 uncultured Heliomicrobium sp. | reverse complement strand
ATGATGATCCGGGATCAACAACAACATTTCACGCGACCGCTTATGCATTGAAAGGCAGGACGCGCATGGGTACAAGTGTTCGTCGTGGCGTAGTGGCTGCCGATCCACGCGTTTTGCCACTTGGTTCAGTGGTACAGATCAAGGCAGGCAAATACACAGGCGTCTACACAGTGCATGACACTGGTGGAAGAATCAGAGGCAACATCATTGATGTCTGGGTTCCGAGCAACCATGAAGCTCGCCAGTTTGGGCGCAAGAAAGTTCAACTTTCCGTCCTGAAGCTTGGCCCATCAAAATCACGAAAAAAATAGCATTTCTGTCCTCCTTACCCTGTTCGCCGCTCGAAAATAAAAATCGAGCGGCGATTTTATTTTTCAGACAAGCTTATTATCATCACTCAATGAGCCGACAAGAGAATCAAATTGCCACTGTGCCTTTGGTGGAAATCATTCGGGGCTCGATGGTCGAATCGCTTCATCGCGGCGTCATTGCAGTAGTTGATTCCAAAGGCCAGACCTTGGCCAAACTCGGCGACATAGAAACTTCAACCTGGTATCGGTCAGCGGCAAAGCCTTTTCAAACGATCCCTATTATTGCAAGCGGAGCAGCCACTCATTGGAATCTTACGCCCAAAGAATTGGCTGCCATTTCAGCTTCCCATAGCGGCGAAGACATTCATCTGGAAGCAGTCAATTCCATCCTCGGCAAAATCGGTTTGAACGAAGCAGATTTACTTTGCGGGGCTCATGCACCATTTGATGAAACGGCAGCCGCCCAGTTAAAGACTGGGGGACGCTCCCCGGATCAACGACATAACAACTGTTCAGGCAAACACAGTGGCATGTTGGCTTTTGCCAAGTTTCTTGGTCAGCCAACAACCAATTACATCAGTCCATCACATCCAATTCAGCAACAGATTCTAAAAGTGATTGCAGAATTTGCCGAAGTTTTAACTGACGAAGTAGCCGTTGCCATTGATGGATGCAGCGCACCGGTTTTTGGCGTCAGCATTTCGGCAATGGCCCGAAGCTATGCCAGGCTTGTTGGCGCTCAGTTTACGAACATCACACCACAACTGGCCACTGCCGCTGAGCAGGTGGTTGCAGCCATGATTGAATTTCCGGAAATGGTCGGAGGGTCGTCTGGCAGGCTCGATACAGATTTGATGCGGGTGACACACGTCGGATTGTTTCCAAGGTCGGCGCTGAAGGCGTTCAGCTACTGGGTGTCAGACCATGTCAGCAATATCCACACGGACTTGGCATCGCCATCAAAATCGAAGACGGCGACACTCGTCGCGCAAGAGATCCGGTAGTAATCGAAACGTTACGTCAGCTTGGAGTTCTCAGCGAGGAACAACTTGCTGCACTCTCTTCCTACACGGACAGGAATGTTTTCAACCACCGCAGATTGAAAGTCGGAGAAGTCAACACCTGTTTCAAATTATGAATCCTGAAATCCGAAAGCTCTTTCCAGTCACCCAAAATCACGTTTACCTAAACCATGCTGCCGTTTGTCCAATCTCTATTCCGGTCGCTGAGCGTATGCTGGAATACACCGCTGACTTGCTTAATCACGGCTTTGTTCATTTTGAGATGTGGGGCAATCGCATCAAGAAAGTTCGCCAACTTGCGGCACAGTTGATCAACGCTTCCGCGGACGAGATTGCTTTTGCGCCCAATACCTCTTCTGGACTTGCTTTTGTGGCCAACGGCATTGACTGGCAAACGGGCGACAACATTGTCACAGCCGATTGCGAGTTCCCTGCCAACCTGATTCCCTGGCGACGAATCAGCCGCGAATTCGGAGTCGAATTACGAATGGCCCGCGAACAGGAAGGCCGTCTGGAAACCGAAGAGATTCTCAGTCTGATTGATTCGCGCACACGTGTTGTCAGCTTGAGCTTCGTCGAATTCGCCAGCGGTTTTCGCAATGATCTGGCAACGATTGGTCAATATTGCCGAGAACGCGGCGTGCTATTTGTTGTTGACGCCATTCAAGGACTTGGGGCGTTGAAACTGGATGTTGAAGCTTGCCGCATTGACGCCCTGTCGGCGGATGCGCACAAGTTTTTGCTGGGGCCGGATGGCGTTTCGCTGTT
>CAZXHW010001177.1:0-2102 GCA_964639915.1 uncultured Heliomicrobium sp. | reverse complement strand
AACGAAATTCTGCAAATGGCCGTGCTGGAACCGAAGCTGGCGGTGCTGGACGAAACTGATTCCGGTCTGGACATTGACGCGCTGCGAATCGTCGCAGGCGGCGTCAACAAACTGGCCAACAAAGACAACGCCATCATTCTGGTGACGCATTACCAGCGGTTGCTGGATTACATCGAACCGGATGTTGTTCACGTGCTGTATCGCGGTCAGATCGTCAAATCCGGCGGCAAAGAACTGGCGTTGGAGTTGGAAAAGAAAGGCTACGACTGGATCAAGACTGCAAGTGCAGCGGCGTAAAAAAGCTTATGTTCGTTATTGTTTGGCAATTTGATGTGCAACTAAACCACGTCACGGAGTTTGAAGAGCAATATAGCGCCACGGGTGCTTGGGCCAAGTTGTTTTCAAAAAGCAACCAATTCCTGAGAACACGACTGTTGAAAGAAGCGGGGATGTCGCGCCGATATGTCACCTTTGATCTGTGGAAATCGGAAGATGCGTTTCAGGAATTCGCGGCTGAATTTGCTCAGGAATACAAGGATTTGAACGCGAAAACAGCGCGTCTGACAATTGCGGAAACGCGGCTGGGTTCGTTCACGACGGATGCCGCAAACATTTTTTGAATTGATATGCCTCAAGTAGCAAAAGAAAAAGAGAATTATTTTTCAGCGTACAAGCTGTTTGCCAAAACACGTGAAGCCAAAGACTCGGCTTGGTTGCTGAATCTGCGTCAGCGCGCGGGGGAAAGTTTTGAGGAACTCGACTTTCCGACGACGCGCAATGAAGCGTGGAAATACACCAACGTCGCGCCGGTGTTAAAAACTCCGTTTCGGCAATTGCTGGATTTGGAACTGGATGGATTGACAGTTGAAACAATCGCGCCTTTCACGTTTGCCGAATCGCGCCGCAGCCAGTTGGTTTTCGTCAACGGATTATTTGCCAGTGAACTGTCAAACCTGACTGGATTGCCACTAGGAATCACGGTCAGCAATTTGGCTGATGTCCCGGCAGAGCTTGGAAAAATTGTCAGCGATCATCTGGGCGTTTACGCCGATTACCGCGATCACGCGTTTACGGCGCTGAACACGGCGAATGTTGGTGACGGGGCGTTCGTTCACATTCCGAAAGGCAAAGCTGTCGAAACGCCGATTCATGTGTTGTTTATTTCGACTTCGGCGGAAGCGACCGTTTCGCATCCGCGCGTGCTGATCGTTGCCGAAGAGGCTTCGATTGCGACGGTGATTGAAAGTTACGTTTCGCCGGGCGAAGGCGTCTATTTCACCAATGCTGTCACGGAAGTTTTCGCCGCCAAAAGCGCTGTGCTGGATCATTACCGGTTGCAGGAAGAAAGCGAAAGTGCCTTTCACATCGGCACCACTGAAGTTCATCAGGAACGCAGCAGCAATTACACTTCGTATGCGATCTCTCTTGGCGGAGAAATCGCCCGCCACGATTTGAATGTCGCGCTGGTTGACGAACACATCGAAACGACGATTGACGGCCTGTATATCGTCACAGGTAAACAGCACGTGGACAACCACACGACGATTGATCATCAGAAACCACATTGCACCAGCCATCAGCTTTACAAAGGAATTCTGGACGACCGTTCGCGCTCGGTTTTTAACGGCATCGTCTTTGTCCGCGAAGGCGCAGTGCTGACGGATGCTCATCAGTTAAACAAAAACCTGCTGCTTTCCAGCGAAGCTACGGCGAACACCAAACCGCAACTGGAAATTTTTGCCGACGACGTAAAGTGCGCGCACGGCGCAACTGTCGGCCAGCTAGAAGACGAAGAATTGTTTTATCTGGCGGCACGCGGCATCCCGAAAGATAGCGCGCGCGCGCTGCTAACGTATGGTTTTGCCGAAGATGTGATCAGCAAGATCAAATTGAAATCCGTCCACGAACGGTTGGACAGAATGGTGCTGGACAAGCTGCACCAAAGTTTGGAGGTTGTTTAGATGCAAGCCGCGTTGGAGCGCGAAACAGCGCAGTCAAATAGCAGCAATTTTGATGTTGAGCGAGTTCGCCGGGACTTTCCGATCTTGAACGAAACGATTCACGGACGTCCGCTGGTGTACCTGGACAGCGCTGCGACTTCG
>CAZXHW010001176.1:0-2104 GCA_964639915.1 uncultured Heliomicrobium sp. | reverse complement strand
GCGGTGAAACAGAACAGCCCTTGCTGGCCGAAGACTGTCAGGTGCTGGCCTTCGCCGGATCGCCGCAGAATGTCGAATGGCTGGACGGCGGAACCACCGAATCACTGCTGACTTCCGAGCCGGAAGCGAACATTACGCCCGAACAACAAACAGATTTCATTGGCAAAGTGATTGATGGATTCGACGCCTTGCGCCCACATCTGGATCAGGTGGCCGAACAGCGCGGCGCGGAGTTACTAGAAGCCCATCGGCGCGTGCGAATTGCCTCGCAAACGAAAGGCGTCAGTCATCGCGTCGAAGCGCAACTGCCGCCAGATGTGCTGGGGGTTTATGTCTATCTGCCAAAGGGATAAATCTGTTTACCAGATGCGCTGGATTCCATAATTGTCGAATTTGTCATCTATGCTAATGACTGGAAATTGCTCGACAATGGATTGTGCGATGATCAATCGGTCAAATGGATCACGGTGGTGATGCGGCAGCCGGGCGACAGCAGCGAAGTGAAGGATTGAAGGTTCCACAACAGTTGCGCCGAATAGCGTGAGTTGTTGTGGAATGAACGTTTCATAAGCAGATGAAAGACGCAATTTTCCCAAGCCGAATTTGATGGCAATTTCCCAAAGACTGGCGGTACTGATCAGAAATTCATTCTGTAAATTTTCAATCTCTTGCCGTGCGGTCACGCTGAGCTTCGCCGGATCTGAAATTGCCCATAAAAAGGCATGTGTGTCGAGCAGATATCTCATCATTTAAGATTGGCTGAGAGAGGGCGTTAAAGGATTTCGTCACTAAAGTCTTCATACGAATCATTGAAATCCGGGGACATCCATATCTGGCCCTGTGCTGTCCCAAGCGTGCGTTTCTGGCTTGGTTCCACAATGCGCGTCAACCGCAGCACAGGGTGGCTGTTTTCCGTAATGACAATTTCTTCGCCTTTTAGTGCTTCGCTCAAAACATCCGTCAGGTTCAGTCGCGCTTGGCTCAGTTCGATTTGATGCATAGTCATTTCTCCGATCTGGTAAAAACTAACGAGCTGGCATTATAGCTATAGATATGCAACTTCGTCACCGCAATCATTTCGCCACCATCCGCACGGAAGGTTCGATCCTGCCCGCCGACCTGTTGCAGCGCATCAATGACCGCGACGCGCATCTGAAAGGGCTGACGCCGGACGATTATCACCTGGCGGGTGGGTTGAAACTCAACGAAGCGATCAATCAATCGTGGAACAGGCTGCTGGGCGCGTGGGCGG
This sequence comes from uncultured Heliomicrobium sp., assembly GCA_964639915.1. Taxonomy (GTDB): domain Bacteria; phylum Acidobacteriota; class Blastocatellia; order RBC074; family RBC074; genus RBC074. Next base: position 852 of record CAZXHW010001176.1, on the reverse strand, counting down.
TCTTCCAGAATGCGCTCAATGCCTTGCCAGCGCACGATTCCGGCACCACGTTGACGCGCGAAAAATGGCTGCTGGCGCTTTTTCATGAGCTTGGTTATGGGCGGCTGCCAGTCTCACGCGGCTTGGAAGTTGAAGGCAAAAGCTATCCGGTTTCGCACCTGTGGCAGCAAACGCCGATTCATTTGGTTAGCGCTCGCGTTGACCTCGACACGCGCACGGCTGGCGTAGCGGGTGCCTCACGCATTTCGCCGCACGGATTAGTTCAGGAACTGCTCAATCGTTCCGCAGCGCATCTGTGGGGATTTGTCTCGAACGGATTGCGGCTACGCATTCTGCGCGACAACGTCAGCCTGACGCGGCAGGCTTATGTCGAATTCGATCTGGAAGCGATGATGACGGGCGAATTGTATCCGGACTTCGCGCTGCTCTGGCTACTGTGTCACGAATCGCGGGTGAATGCGGAAAAGCCGTCTGACTGCTGGCTGGAAAGTTGGTCGAAAGCTGCGCAGGAACAAGGCACGCGTGCGCTGGAACAACTGCGCAAAGGCGTCGAGGATGCGATCAAAGCGCTCGGTCGCGGCTTCCTGATCCATCCGGCCAATCAGACCTTGCTGGGCAAACTGCGCGCAGGAACGCTCGACAAACAGGATTATTACCGCCAATTGCTGCGGCTGGTTTACCGGCTGCTGTTTCTGTTCGTCGCCGAAGACCGCGAACTGCTTTCCGCGCCCGAAGCCGACGAGAAGGCGCGAGAACGCTACACCCGCTTCTATTCTGTCGCACGGCTGCGGCGGTTGGCCGAACGGCGCATCGGCACGCGCCACAACCATCTTTACCACGCGCTTCGGCTGG
>CAZXHW010001175.1:0-2109 GCA_964639915.1 uncultured Heliomicrobium sp. | reverse complement strand
GATGATTCCCGCGAAGTGACGGGAATTGACGAATTTGACCGTGTGTTGGGTGGCGGCATTGTTCCCGGCTCGCTGGTATTGATTGGCGGAGAGCCAGGAATCGGCAAATCAACTTTGCTCAGCCAAGTGGCAGACAAACTCAGTGCCGTTTATGGCCACGTGCTTTACGTTTCCGGTGAGGAAAGCGAACGACAGATAAAACTCCGCGGTGAGCGTTTGGGCATTAATCCAGCCGGGTTGTTTTTGCTGGCTGAAACCAGTCTGGAACGCATCTTCGATCAGATTGAACGTTTGCAGCCAAAAGCCGTCATCATTGATTCCGTTCAAACCATTTTTTCCGAAAAGCTTGAAAGCGCGCCTGGTTCAGTTTCGCAGGTGCGTGAGGTCGCGGGGCAATTTTTGCTGCTGGCCAAAAACTTGGGTTTGCCGGTGTTTCTGATCGGCCACGTCACCAAAGAAGGCACAATTGCTGGCCCGAAAGCGCTGGAACATATTGTAGATACAGTGATTTACTTTGAAGGCGAGCGCCATCACAATCATCGTATTTTGCGTGCTGCCAAGAATCGTTTTGGTGCGGCAAATGAGCTTGGAATCTTTGAAATGACAGGAACCGGATTGGTTGGCGTGCCAAATCCATCAGAAGTTTTTTTGAGTGAACGGCCAATAGGCGCTTCAGGCTCGGCGGTTGTCGCAGCGATGGAAGGCACGCGGCCAATGTTGGTGGAAATTCAGGCGCTGGTCAGTTCGTCAAAATTCGGCACGGGACGGCGAACGACGCAAGGTGTGGAAATCAATCGAGTCGCTTTGTTGGTGGCGATGTTGGAAAAACGCGTCGGCTTTCACCTAAGCGGCGATGACATCTTCGTAAATCTGGTGGGAGGCATCGCGCTGAACGAACCGGCAGTTGATTTGGGCATTGTTGCGGCAGTGACTTCAAGTTTTCGGAACATTCCAATCAATGAGCACACGATTGTTTTCGGCGAAGTTGGGTTGGCTGGAGAAGTTCGGGCGACCAGCCATGCGGCGATTCGATTACGGGAAGCGGCGCGAATGGGTTTCAAACGAGTCATCATGCCCAAAAACAATTTAACCGGTTTGCCTGAAGATGACCGGCTGGAAATTATAGGAATTCGCTCCGTGGCTGATGCGCTGGACGCTTTGTTTTAGTTCTTGAGTTTGCATCTTTTCGATGTCACTCGTAAACTCGCCCGCGACTTCACAAATCCCAAAAACATTCGCATTCAATTTGAGGAAAGTAAACGATGAGTTTGTTTAGCAATCGCGCCCAAACGCTGCTCGGGGTGTTTTTCCTGCTGACGAGTATGCTGGTCGCCTCCTGCTCAAAAGATGCCTTTTTGAACGAAACGGCTTATGTCGTGCCTGAAAAGCTGAGGCTAAAAAATTCAACAGCGCAGGCAGCGCGCGCGAGCGGGGAATTGAAAAGTGGAGATAAGGTAACGATTACGAAACGCTCCAAGGCAGAAGATGGTACTCCCTGGGTGAGCATCAAAGGCCCCAATGGCGAAGACGGCTGGGCGGAATCGCGCTATTTCGTCAAAGAAGAAGTGTTTGCTGCCTCACACAAAATCGCCGATCAGATCAAAGACATTCCGACTCAAGCCATAGGGAAATCAAAAGCAACCTTGAAACTTCGCCTGACGCCGGATCGCCAGAATGACGACAACGTGGCGACGATGATGCCTTCTGGCACGATGATGGAAATTGTCGCGCGTGAACGCAAACAACGCCCCGCGTCATTGGATCAGAAATCCGATAGCGCAGAAGGGGCAATCCCTGACCCAAAATCGAATTCTTCAAAGCCAGATGTGAAATACGATGAATGGTTTCAGGTGCGGTTGAAAGATTACAGCGTTTTGCCCGCTGGCTGGATTTATGGCGGTTCGGTTGAGTTGGACATTCCACCGGAGATTGTTTATTTCGTCTCTACGGGACGGCGAATTGTAAGTTGGCAAAAACTAGGCACAGTTCATGGCGAGGATAGTCGCACTGGCGATCATTTTCTTGTGTCAGAGCGGAAAGTCTTTGACGCAGACGACCGCGCAGATTTCGACCGTATAAAAATTCTGGCTTATGATCAAGCAAGTCGCA
>CAZXHW010001174.1:0-2112 GCA_964639915.1 uncultured Heliomicrobium sp. | reverse complement strand
TCTGTGGCCAGAAAACGGAATTGATCGTCGTTGAGCAAGCGAGCTGCAGCGTAAGTCAGCAGACGATCAATGCTACCCGCGATATGGCGCAGGTGAAAACCTGCTGACGGAGCACCCCCTGGTTCAGCCCACACTTGCGCTAGGCTGAGCTGGGCAGTGTGCCGCTCAATATCTTCACGAGACTGGGTGAGCGCGTGTGCGGCAGGCATTAACAACGGCGCGTAGCCCGGCAATGGGCCGCATAACCAAGGTTCAGGTCGTGTCATTGTCAGTTTCCTCGTGTTTTAACGTTGCCTTCGCGGCAGAACATAACCAGCAGTAACTATTTTCAGGATGGAGTCTAGTTGATGAAAAATCTACGAATAATGTTCAGTCTCGTCTGCCTGCTGCTCATCGCTATACCGACGGCAGCCCAGGAAAGCCAAGGTACAACTACAGCAAAGGCCGCGTTTGAGAAAGGCGAAGAGCTACGGCGGCAATCCAAATATTCCGAAGCTGTTGCCGAATATCGCAAGGCGATTGACCTCGATCCAGATTTCGCCGAAGCGCATAGCAATTACATCTTTGCTTCCAAATTGAGCGCCCGCGATCCACAGGGCGATGCGGCAAAATCCAAGGCGGCCAGCGATGCGATGGTCGAAACGCTCAAGCAACAATATGCCGCGTGGATTGAAAAAGACCCGAAGCGCGCAGCTTATCACTGGGGCTTGGGCGATCTGCACATGTACAAGGATTACGAAAAGCTTGAACAGCACATGCGCAAAGCCGTCGAACTGGATCCGAAATTCGCGCGCGCCTGGCAAACGCTGGCGCTGGTCGAAGAAGTGCGCGGCAACAATGCGCAAGAGAAGGCGTATCTCAAAAAAGCGGCGGATGCCGCGCCCGACAATCCAGCTTACGCGTTTTATTACGCCAACTCGCTGAAAACTTCGGATAAGGCGCTTTATGCCAAGGCTGCGCTCGAAGTCGCCAAACGCTTCCCTGATCACGAACGCGGCGCGCAATCCCTGTATTGGCTGAGCTTCAACGAAACGAATCCGGCGAAAAAGCTGGTGTATCTGGAACAACTGCGCACGCAATACCCCATCGCCAAATTCTCGTGGTCGTCTTCCGGCATGTACATGCTGTTTGAGGAGTATCACAAATCCGCCCCGGACAAGGCATTGGCATTGGCGGAAGAACTGACGAAAGCCTATCCCACCGGGTCGCAAAATCGCGACTGGCAATCAAGGCTTGAGTACCAGAAAAGCGCGTTGCAGGCGCGCGCCTTGCTCGACAAAAAAGATTTTGCCGCTGCTGCCAAGCTTTTGGATGAAATCAAGCTTCCGGCGCGTTTTGACGGGACGGAGTTGTTCAAATTGAAGGTTGAGGCAGCATCCGACGCCGCTACCCAAACGAAGGTTTACAGCGAATTGCTCAAACAAACGGTGAAAGAGCCGTCGGACGATTTGCAGAAGCTGCTCGCCGTTCTCGGCGGCAAGCTCGCCAAAACACAGGCCCAAGTCGAAGCCGATTTATTCAAGGAAGTTGACGCACTGGCAAAACCCGCCAAAGAGTTTTCGCTAAAGCGTTATGGCGATGACAAGGCCATTTCCCTGTCGGAATATCGCGGCAAGGTCGTGTTGCTAAATTTCTGGTATCCGTTTTGTGGCCCGTGCCGAGGTGAAAATCCTTCATTGCAAAAAGTGCTGCGCAAAGTGGGGTTGGATAAATTCGCCCTCCTGGCGGTCAACGTGTATCCCACCGAAGATCAATTTGTGTTGCCATATATGAAAGGCAATCGCTTTGATTTCGTCCCACTGCACGGCAACGAAGAGTTTTCGGAAAAAGAATGGGGCGCGCGCGGCTATCCGACCAATTTTCTGATTGATCCACAGGGGAACACAATTTACCGCCTAGGCCCGATGCGTGGCGAAAGTGAAGAGCGCCGATTTGAACTGCAAATCCGGCTGTTGCTGGATCGTCAAGCTCGCACGGCAAACGGGAAGGGTGACTGATGACCCCAACGCATTACCGCAGAACAGCAACAACGGTTTTAGCCTGCGCAAGCTGGTGGCAGATATTGGCCTGTCTGTTGTTGCTGCTTGTTTACGCAAGCGCTGTGGTTGCACA
>CAZXHW010001173.1:0-2112 GCA_964639915.1 uncultured Heliomicrobium sp. | reverse complement strand
CAACTTGGTGAGATCAATCGAGCGCGAAAGACGCAACGATCAAGTCATCGAGTTGCTGGACTTGGTTGCCAAAGCAGATCGGATCAGAACGGAAAAGGATCGCAAGCTGACGCCCGAACCTTTCGGTATGGGTGAAGACACGCAAGACCGTTAACTAATCAGCCGGGGCATATGGCGGGGTGCGGCGAACCGGCAAGTGCAAACTTGCCGGTTTGCCTTTGGGTTCCAAATGACCTGACTATCCTTTGACAACGCGATACAGCGCTTGCCCATCTTGCCGCCAGAGCAGTACTGTTGGAATCGGAAAGACCTTCAGGTCACGCTCATCTTCAAACAGCACATAGCCGATATTCAGCGCATCGAGTTCGCGCTCATACTCGCGCACATCGAAAGAAGCAGCTGCGCCGTAGACAATCGGGTATTCCCGCCTCCGCAAGTCGCGCGCAGATTGATCCTCCCGCGCAAGGTACGACAAATACACAGCCGGCTCATCGAGCGCAATCTGGTAAGTGTCGTGAACATTCGAATAGTAACCGGTGGGAAGGATCAACACGCGTTTGCTCCGGTCGATAATCATGTTCACCGACTCTGGCACCGCAAACGATTTCACTGGCGAGGGATTTAACCGATACGGATACATTTCAACAAATGCGACTACGGCTAGCACGAGCGCGATTGCCTTAGTCCAACCGGGCCGAGGCATCCTTACGAAATGCTGAATGCCAATTCCCGCCGCAATCGCGGCAAAGAATAGCAAAAACGCCTGATAACGTGAGAGTACGCGAAATCCGGTCCCGAATGGCAGCAGCCGCATTGCGCTGCTCATAGCATGCCACGGATCGATGATCGCAAGCAAGCAAAACGCAATCACTGTCACGAGCAACCAGCGCAGCCGGTGCGACTGCCGAAACAGCGAAACCAACCCTACAGCCGCCATAATCACTAACGGGATGCTCAAGTAGCTGCCTTGGAACTCGACAAAGGGTGAGTCAATCGGCGATTCAACTAAACAGAATCTGGAGAAGCTGAAAAACTGGCTTGGCGAGAATCCCTCAAACAGCGGCTTGTCCAGCGCATTCAATGCCCGCTCGCCGATGAAAATTGCCAATGATATTGTTCCCGCCAGCGACGGTACGAAGAACTTTAGCGAGTCAACAATCCGCGAACGGCGGCTGATGATCGCTTCAACTTCAAAGTACAAAATCAAGACGGCGACAATCAGCGCCAGCATCAGGAATTCCAACAGGGATGACCAAAACGTCGCCCACAGGAACAGCGCAAATCCCAGCGAGACGGCTCGCCCGCTCTTGCTCTGTAGGTAATAGGCTAGTAGAAAACCCAGGGCACCGACCCAGAAGACGGCGCCGATCAAGTTAACGTGCGCGTGTGCCTTAAGTATGAAGTAGGGGGAATAGCCAAACAGAGCAGCGGCGACGAATGCCGGAGTGAAATTCAAGTCAAACACCCGCCGCAGCACTAGATAGCAGGCGAATGCCCCGCCGACTATCATTCCCATCACCATCAGGTTGTATCCAACCACCACGCCGAAAATCTGGCCCAGCGGCGCCGCAATCAGCGACGGCAGGATAGCCGTGGTATGAAATGTCAAGTCCGCACCCGTAGGCGGCAACACCCAGTTGCAAGCCAGTGGGCTCGATCCCAGCATGACCGCTTTGATCGTCCACCAATAATGCCATAGAAACGTGTACGAATCGCTCAAGCCGTCTTGGGTGAAGATGTCGTCTGCAAGTATGTGATCGGTAATTCTTTGAATCAGCGGGAAAAAGAAAACCAGGGCAATTGCGGCAAAGCCAATCAGCGCCTTCGATGCATCAGACATCACAAGGCGCAATACGCCTACATACGAGGCATGTATCTTAGGACTACGGTGTCGAACAAACATGAAAACAGACTAATCAGTCCTCGTTGCGCCAAGATAACCAAACACGGGGAAAAAACAAGCACTGTGATAATTCTGTTACCGATTACACAAAAATGCGTTTCGCGGCCGGGGAAAATGTGTCAACACCTTGTCTCCCTGTATGTTCGCCCGAACTGCTTTAGCTGTTGCAATGGGTTGAAAAGAGGCATTTATTCGTTCCAAATGAGCGT
>CAZXHW010001172.1:0-2114 GCA_964639915.1 uncultured Heliomicrobium sp. | reverse complement strand
GTGCTGCCCTTGCCTGACGGCAACGCTCCTCTCAATCCATCGCTCTGGGAAATACTCGCGGTTGCGGCGGGCATTGAGCGGCGTAGCCAGCATCCACTTGCGCAGGCCATTCTTCGCCACGCCGAGGCGCAAGGGATCAGACATGCCGAAACTATCGGCTTCCGCTCGCTTACCGGTGCAGGCGCGACTGCTCGGCTGGTGGACGGCTCTGAGGCATACGTCGGCAGCCCTGAATTGTTTCAGCGCGAGTTAGGCATGAGGCTTGCTGATGCCGAAGATGTGATCGGTCGGTTGCAGTCTGAAGGCAAGACAGTTGTTTTGGTGGGCGACGGGAAAAGGGCGTGGGGGCTGATTGCAATTCGTGACAACGTCCGGCCCCACGCGCGCCAGGCAATTGAGCGATTACATGCTGTCGGAATAGAGAAGGTCGTGATGCTGACCGGCGACAACGAGCGCACCGCGCAAGCCATTGCCCGCGAGGCAGGCATTGATGAGGTTTATGCTGACCTCAAACCGGAAGACAAGGTAACGCGGGTGCGCGAACTGGCGAGCCGTTATGGACACGTAGCGATGGTGGGCGACGGCGTGAACGACGCGCCCGCACTGGCCGAAGCGACGGTCGGCGTGGCGATGGGGGCCGCAGGTACTGATGTCGCGCTGGAAACTGCGGACGTCGTTCTGATGGCCGATGAGCTGGAAAAACTGGTTTATGCGCTCCGACTGGCTCGTCGGAACCAATCAGTGGTCAGGCAGAATTTGGCACTGTCAGCCGTCGTTATTGGGACATTGGTCGTAGGAGCAGTAGCTGGGGATTTCTCGCTCCCCGTTGCCGTTCTGGGGCATGAAATCAGTGAGTTCATCGTCATTGGCAGTGGGCTGAGAATGCTCAAGGCATAACGCATGCGAAAAACAGATGAACCGAGTTCACTGTTGGTAATGATGAAGTAAGTCTGCAAGGTGTCGAATGACAAGTACCATTTTCAGCGTATTGACCTACGCCTTGATTCCAGCGGTGACGATTATCTTTGGCGGGGCACTGGCAGCGCTCCGCGCACCCGGGCCAAAGATCAGAAGCGGCGTGCAGCATTTTGCCGCAGGATTGGTTTTTGCGGCGGTAGCCGTAGAAATACTGCCCGGCATGATGCACGAGCGAAAACCTGTCGCCGCCTTAATCGGGTTTACTCTCGGCGTTGCGCTGATGTTGTTGGTCAAACATTTGACCGAGCGAATGGAGCAGGAACCGGCGAAAGGTACGCCACCGGTCGAGAATCGCAGAGGGCTGCTCGTGACGCTGGGGATAGATGTGCTGATTGATGGGCTGCTGATCGGGGTGAGTTTTGCTGCTGGCGCGAAGGCAGGCGTAATACTGACGGTCGCGTTGGCAGTGGAAGTGATGTTTCTCGGTCTGGCCGCAGCCGTAGCTCTCAGTGAATCTGGGGCGTTGAGAACAAAGATCATCGGTGTGTGTGCAGGACTGGCAGGGCTATTACTGGTGGGCGCGGCAGTCGGCGCAGCCTTTCTGCACAACGTGTCAGGCGCAACGCTCGAAGGCGTGCTGGCCTTTGGCTGCGCGGCCTTGCTCTATCTCGTCATTGAAGAACTGATGGTGGAAGCGCACGAGGAGAAAGAGACGCCCGCGCAGACAGCAATGTTCTTTCTCGGTTTTATTGCCTTAATCATGACGGAATTGGTGGCCTGAAAAAATGCCACAACAAAAACCATATATTCCCGGAAAGGAGAATTGAATGCAGAAGTTGAAAAAACAGATTGGATTGCTGCTCGTTGTTTTGCCCCTCCCAATTTGGGTCAGCGCCCAGTCTTTGCCTGCGATGACCTCCGCCACAGAAGCGGTAGGGGAATCGTCGCCCTCCGAATTGCCGAAAAAGAGCGCAACCGAATCGCCGCGCTCGATACCAGTACCAACGGAGAAACTTGACCGGACGGAACAGGCGGGGCAAGAGAAACGGAATGGTCTTCCGTCGCCATCTCCGACCAACTCCAGTCCAACCACCCCTCAATCCGATCCGACCAATGGATTTCGTTGGCGGTCTGCCATGAAGCAGTCGCTCCTTTTTCTGGCCGTCGAACACGGCTTTCGCTTTGCCACTGAGCCA
>CAZXHW010001171.1:0-2120 GCA_964639915.1 uncultured Heliomicrobium sp. | reverse complement strand
CCGAAATCGACATGGGGCGGCCAAGGCCAGGGAAATTGATCGCAATCGTAGCACCCGGAATCATCGGGGATGATAGTTGCGGAGCTCACAAAAGCTTGAGCATAATCAAACTCGAGGCTAACACCTTCGTCGGCCTGAACAAGCACATTTACCGTATCAATCGTCGGCAGCGTCTCCCACGACACGCTTACGTCAAAGCTCACGCTCTGCGCACCCGGCGTGATCGTTGCTGAAGGCGGATTGAAGTGCACGGTTCCGGCCATGACCATGGTCGAACTGAGAAAAAACATAATTGCCAGTTTGGTCATGGGAACACCTGCTTTCTTTGGATCATTGTCGCACCCATGACGAATGCCAAGTATCCCGCGATGGCCGGCTCGGGAACCACTGTAATGGTCGTTACTCCGGAAAGCGGGTCTTGGCTTACGCCATTGGAGACGAGGCTAATTGCCGATCCGACCAAATTAAGTTCAATCTGCGGATCAATTCCTAATTCAACGAGTGCACCCGGCAACAACCCACTCGTATCTACTGTCAGCGTCCCGACCAATAGCGGTGAAGCCCAGCCGTTTGGCGAGAAGTTGTTGCCCGCGAAGCCAATCGAGTGACCACAATCATACTCGCACCATATGAAAGGGGCTGGTTCAGGAAGTGGTACCGTCGTCGAATCAATAAGAGACTGCGCATAGTCAAATTCAAGGGCTGTTTCAGAATCGCTGAATATGAGTACATTCACCGTATCAATCGTCGGCAGCGTCTCCCACGACACGCTGACGTCAAAGCTCACGCTCTGCGTTCCCGGTGTGATGGTCGCCGAGGGTGGATTGAAGTGTACGGTTCCGGCCATGACCACAGTCGAACTCAGTAGAAACATGATTGCCGGTTTGGTCATGCAAACACCTGCTTTCTTTGGAGCATTGTCGCGCACAGGACGAATGCCATGAATCCCGCGATGGTCGGCTCGGGAACGACGGTGATGGTAGTTAATCCGGAAAGCGGGTCTTGGCTTGCGCCGTTAGCGACGAGGCTAATTGCCGATCCGACCAAGTTAGCTTCCCATTCCGGATCAACCGCAACCTCAACATGTTCACCAGGCAACAACCCACTCGTATCCACCTGCAGCGTCCCGACCATTAGCGCCGAAGTCCAACCGCTTGGCGCAAAGTTGTTGCCTCCGAAGCCAACATTGGGCAGACAGTCCCCGAAATCACAGAACCAGGAATTGTCCACCGGTGGCGGTGGCGGAAGCGTAGTAGAATTCAGAAAGCTCTGTGCGTAGTCGAAGTGCAAACCGACCCCGTAATTAGCAATGATTAGCACATTCACCGTATCAATCGTCGGCAGCGTCTCCCACGACACGCTCACGTCGAAACTCACGCTCTGCGTACCCGGTGTGATCGTGGCCGACGGCGGATTGAAGTGCAGAGTACCGGCCAGTGCGTGGCCGGAAGTCAAAAGCACAAGCACGCCACAAGTGACGATCGTGTGTCGCATGGTCTCCCCCTTGCACGAACGATGCGGCCTCAGGTTGCCGCGCCGGTGTCACCGGTGCGACGCGAATTGCAACTACCCCACGAATCAATATACCCCGATGCCACCCCGCATGCAAAGAAAAACCGCGATTTCGGTGGCACCAGTAACTACGCTGGCGGCAAGTGCCATTGCACCTCGAGGCCCGATCCCGCCACCGCAAAGGTGTGGCCGGCATGCGAAACATGCGCCACCCCCCACGCCGCCCCGGCGCACCCCAGGCGCCACCCGGGCGCACCCACGCTCGTCAGGCGGCATTTGTCGAAGCCGGCCATGCCGATTCCGAGCGCCTTGACCACCGCTTCCTTGGCCGTCCACATCCGACTGAAGGCTTCATCGTCGCGCGCGGGCAGCAGCGCCCATTCCGCATCGGTCGCGATTTCCGCAAACGCGGCCGGATCGCGCGGGCGAATTACTTCCACGTCGATGCCGATGGCCGCGCGGGCGACGACCGCCGCCACAAAGCGTCTCTTATGTGACACCGACCAGTGCCAGCCGCCGTTCACCTGCGGAACGCCATCGTCGTCGGACGTGAAACCCTCCGTCGGCGCGCCGCTGAGTCGGGCCGACGCGATCAGCGCCTGCCGCGC
>CAZXHW010001170.1:0-2126 GCA_964639915.1 uncultured Heliomicrobium sp. | reverse complement strand
AGGGCAATGGCGTTTTACCGCTGCGAATGGGCGGGTGAAAAACTCGACGTGGACTTCATTTACCAGATTCTGGGACGAGGCACGCAGGCTTTGGCGCAATTGGAGCCGGGCGACAAAGTGGATTTTTTAGGTTCGCTCGGCAATACCTACGACACCAGTTTTGCCACTGGTCGCGAAGCCTTGCTTGTCGCAGGCGGTGTCGGATCGCCCGCCGTATTTATGCTGGCCGAAGAATTGTTAAAGCAAAAAATTTCCACGCGATTATTCCTTGGCGGAGCCAGTCGGGGCGATCTTTGTGGGCTGGCAGATTTCACTGCTCTGCTGTCGCAGGAAAACGTCACTTGCGCGACAGTTGACGGCAGTTATGGCGAAAAGGGCTTTGTCACCGCTCCGCTGGAAAGGCTTTTGAAAGCGCAGGAAGGCAAGCCGCTCGTGATTTATTCCTGTGGCCCTGACCCGATGCTGCACGCGGTGGCGAAATTGGCTGAACAATACAACGTGCCTGCGCAATTATCGCTTGAAGCGCCGATGGGCTGCGGCTTTGGCGTCTGCGTTGGCTGCGCCGTATCTGTGAAACACGATTGTCCTGAAGAGTTCGTTTACAAAAAAGTCTGCACCGATGGGCCGGTGTTTTGGAGCAAGGAGTTGCATTGGCTGTCATGAAAAATCGAGACATTGTGTATTGCGCGGGCGGCATCCTTTGGCGGGATGACGACCGTCAGGTTTTGTTGGTCAAAAGCCGCGACGATCAGGCCTGGAAATTTCCCAAAGGTCATGTTGACGAAGGCGAGGATTGGGAAGTTGCTGCCCAACGTGAAGTCAAAGAGGAAACCGGTTACGACACAGTGATTACAGACTTTGCTGGATTCAGAAAGTACCCTGTCAAAAAACGGTTGAAAGTGGTGCTGTACTGGCACATGGAACCCGTTGGCGATCACCAGTTCGAAGCTTCAGACGAAATCGAAGGTTTTGAATGGCTGATGGTGGGCGATGCCGTCAATCGGCTGACTTATCTAAACGACAAACAATTGCTTTTGGGCTTCATAAACGATGGCGAGCGGAACTAACCAACATCCCCAACTAGAAGTCGAAATCGCCGGAGTGCGGTTCAATAATCCCGTTTGGACGGCCAGCGGCACCTGTGGGTATGGCCTGGACATGGCTCCGCTGATTGACCTGAATCGGTTGGGCGGCATTTGCACCAAAGGGCTGTCAGCCAAACCCATGCGCGGCAATGCTCCGTGGCGGATTGTCGAAACACACGGCGGAATGTTGAACGCAATTGGGCTGCAAAACATCGGCGCGAAGGCCTTTATCGAAGACAAACTGCCTGAACTTCGGCGCTACGACACGCGCATTATTCCCAATGTATTTGGTTCCACGATTGACGAATACAACGAAGCGATCCGCATTCTGGAAGACGGCGAAGGCATTCACGCTTATGAACTGAATATTTCCTGTCCGAATGTCAAAGCGGGCGGAGAATCGTTCGCCAATGACCCGCGCCAAGCCGCCGCCGTCACAGAAGCAGTGAAGAAAGCCGCTAGCCGTCCGGTGATCGTCAAAATGTCGCCGAACGTGACGGACGTTGCCGCTGTGGCTCGCGCAGTCGAAGCTGTGGGAGCCGATGCTTTGTCCTTAATTAACACGGCGGTGGGAATGGCGATTGACATCAACACGCGGCGGCCTCGGTTAGCGAATAAAACTGGCGGCTTGTCTGGCCCGGCAATCAAACCGATTGCCATACGATGTGTGTTTCAAGCTTCGCGGGCGGTCAAAATTCCGCTAGTTGGAATTGGCGGAATCGCCACAACGGAAGACGCACTGGAGTTTATCATCGCCGGAGCTTCAGCAATTCAAGTCGGGACGGCGAATTTTTACGACCCATCGGCTTCGATGAAAATCGTGGACGGTCTGGCGGAATACTGCCAGCAAAATGGTCTGAAGAGCATCAACGAACTGATCGGGTCAGTAGTAGTGGATTAAGTGGACGTCCGTTTGGGAGGCGCAATGAGGTTTCTGCCCTTTCTCTTGTCCGGGCTTCTAATTTGGCTGCCAATTGTAAGGTCAGCTTATGTAGAAGCTAAAGTCCAATCTATTAAACTCACTTTGAGTTTGGAACCGGC